>NZ_JAGWCS010000016.1:0-53074 GCF_020657705.1 Clostridioides sp. ZZV15-6598
ATATGTTTACTATCTACAAATAAAAAGGCCAACACTATAAAATCAAATAAATCAATTTTATAGTATTAACCTTACATTAAACAATTAACTATCTATCAATTAGGATTCCTTAAAGCTTATACTAAAACAAATTTTCTGTTTAATTTTTTATATCATTTTCCATATTGAAAATTAACTTAATATCTTTTTTATTTCATTTTTATCTTCAGTGTTTAATAAAACTTCCAACGTATGCTGGTCATTAATCTTTGAAAATAAGCTTCGTATTTCTTTTTTATTATTCTCTTTAAGTGCTAATAACACCACTAAGTCTACCATAAATTTATTGTCCCATACTATAGGCTTATTTAATCTCGCTATGGCTATTGCTGGCTTTATAACATTTTCTGGAAGCCCATGTGGTACAGCAACTTTTGAAGCCATTACAACACTTCCCATAGCTTCTCTCTTATACACACTTAATATATATTTTGAGTCTACATACCCACCTTCTTCAAGCTTTGATACAAGAGTATCGATTATATACTCCTTTGAAATTCCTTCAAAATCATATAAAATTAAATCTTCATGTATTAAATTATTCAATTGATTATCACTACTCAAAGATGGTTGTTTATTATTTAAATGTTCTAACACCTTGTTAATTCCATTTTTTCCAAGTACCTCATTATAAGAAATAAAAGGTACATTTTTATAATCTATATCAATTGTGCCACAAATAGCAATAATATTATATTCAGATTCAATGTCATTTAATTCATCTTCTAAATTATTATTTAAAAAAGCAATTGGCTTTACTTCAATTGAAGTATCGTATTCTTCAATTTGCTTTTCTATATGCTCCTTTAAGTTTAAAGCTGTACCTACTCCACTTAAACATAATGTAATAATTACATTTTTCTTTCCATATTCATTTTTTCTATAACTAAATTTATTTGTGTTTACCATAGCATAATTTTTATTTTTCTTTAAATCTGCTATTATACCATCTAAGCTTTTTCCTTCAATTGTAGCCAATTTTCCTGCTTCCATTGCTAATAATGTATCCACCCTGTTTACAGTCTTGCATCTAATACCAAGTCTTTTTTCAACCTCATCACCAAGGATTACTAAAGAACCCATATCAATTAGAACTAAAATTCCTTTTTGTGCTTCTATCTTTTTAAGTTCATCCAATACATGTTCTATTCCTTCTGCTGGTGAATCTGTAAGTGCTATTTCTATACCCAATGTACATTCTATACCAAGAATATGATTTACAACATTAGACATTTCAATTCCAACTTTACCATGTGTAACTATGACTACTTTTACTTTATCTTTTATACTTTCTTCATTGTAACAAAATTTATTTATATAATAAGCTAAATATCCAAGTTCATCTTCAGGGAATGTAACTTGTGTTAAATCTTCCACTATTCCCATTACATATCTGGATAATTCATATTCCATTGGCATTGATGCTTTTATCTTATCCAAACTTGGATTTATTATAGTTTTTCCATCTTTTATTCTACCTATAGCATGCTCAATATGAATTGCTAAAGCTAAATACAACCCTTGATTTACATGCTTAAACTGCTCTTTAATAAATATAATTACTTTGTCCATTATCTCTAGTGTGGATTCTTTTAACTGTCCTCCCCAATCTATTCGACTTCTTCTATCAGACAAGTTTTTATTGTTTTTAATAGCATTAAATTTATTATCTAACTTTTCTATAAATGCATTTTTTAATTCTTCTTCTGAAAAACACTTGCTTTCTAGAACCTTCAATTCTTTTTCTGCATAATTGTATATTTCACTTATCTCATTATCAGACAAAATTCTATTTTTTCCACTTACTAATTCACTAATATCTATATATATATCTTCAACTGAAAACTCAGAATACTTTTCATCTTCACAATTACAATCATAATATCCACTTTTTATATAATCTCTTAAGCTATCTAAATCTATAATTACCTTGTCACTAGAAAATATTGACTTACTAAAAGCTCTAGCACAAGTTACTTGTATATCACTCTTTAACTGCCCTATATTCCCAGTACATTTATAATTCATAAGTGCACACATAACTTCTTTAGTTATTATAAAGTTTTTATTTACTCTTTTTGCTTCTCTTTCAAAGAATTTTATTATTATTTCATATCTTTCAGATTTTGGTCTTTCACTCATATTAGGTAAATTGATTACCATTGGTATACGTCTTCTAAATGTTTGAAGTAAATTAGAATCTGGATTTTCTGTTGTAGCACTTATTATGAGAACATTTGCCTTTCTATTAGAACTACTCTCTCCTAATCTCCTAAATTCACCTCTATCTATTAAAGAAAATAATATTTCTTGACCAGCAGCAGGTAATCTATGAATTTCATCCAAAAACAAAATTCCATTATTAGCTTGCTCTACAAGACCTTCTCTATTTGCATCTGCTCCTGTGTATGCACCTTTTACTACTCCAAATAGCTGAGCTATCAATAGGTTAGGATTTTCTGCATAATCTGCACAGTTAAATACTATGAATGGACTATTTTCTTCTTTGATATTATTTTTCACAGCATATTTGTACATACATGTAGCTAATTCACTCTTACCTACACCTGTTTCCCCATATATTATAGTATGAAGACCATTAGGAGGATACATTATTGCTGATTTAGCTAGGTTTACTTTCTCTTTTAAACTGCCTTTTATACCTATTAATTCTTCAAATCCATCTTCTTCTACAGCCTTACTAACTTTTACATGCTTTCCGGATGATACAAGCTCTTTGTCTTTAATTTCACCTTTTGATTGACTTAAATTTTCTTCTTTTAGTAATTTTGATACTGCACTTCTTGATATATTATAGCCATTTTCGGTTAAAATTTCAGTTATTTTTCTTTCAGACATTTGAGGATTATCATTTACAATTTTAGATATATCTTCTATTAATATTTTTTTTCTTCTTTCTCTTGAATCTAAAATATTATTTTTTTTTCTAACTGCTATTACTTCAGACCTAGCTACATTTAATATTTCAGCAAGTTCTTGGTCAGTGTATGGATTTTTCTTGTCTTCTCTTTGTATCTCTCTTAATATTTTATCCATATTTCGCCTCCTTACCTTAAATTTTAGTTTATTTCAATATATTATACACCAAAATAAGACTAGGCAAAATAGCCTAGCCTTATTGCTTAGAATTTCCATAAGAACTTCTCTTATACTTATAATCATAATTTATATGATTATAATTTTAAAGAAGCACCTTCCCAATCCTTCATAAAGCTATCTATTCCTTTGTCTGTCAAAGGATGCTTAATCATTTGGTTTATAACTTTAAGAGGAACTGTTGCTATATCTGCTCCCATTCTAGCAGCTTGTAAAACATGTATTGGATTTCTAACACTAGCAACTATTATTTGAGCCTCAATACTATTTACACTAAATATATCAACAATTTCTTCAATTAAATCAAGACCATTTTGTGATATATCGTCTAATCTTCCAACAAAAGGACTTACATACGTAGCTCCAGCTCTAGCAGCTAAAAGAGCTTGTCCAGCAGAGAATATAAGTGTAACATTAGTTTTTATACCTTTACTAGATAATACTTTTACTGCCTTTAAACCTTCTGCTGTCATAGGTATTTTTATAACTATATTTTTATGTATTTTAGATAATTTTTCTGCTTCTTCTATCATACCCTTGTGCTCTAAACTTATTACTTCTGCACTTATCGGCCCATCTACTATCTCACTGATTTCTTTAACTACTTCTATAAAATCTCTACCTTCTTTAGCTATTAGAGATGGATTTGTAGTCACTCCACATATTACACCTAAATCATTTGCTTCTTTTATTTCTTCAATATTAGCTGTGTCTATAAAAAATCTCATTTAAAAAATCCTCCATAATTAGAATATGTGCTAAACACAAGTATATAATATCATAAATTATCTAAATTTTACAGTTCCATTATCTATAGATTCAACTACTGCTAAAGATTCTAATCTTACATCATTAGCCTTTAAAAGTGCTCCTCCAGCTTGGAATCCTTTTTCAATAACAATCCCTACTCCAACTAGGTTTGCATTTGCTTGCTCAATTAAATCTTTAAGCCCAAGAGCTGCCCTTCCATTAGCTAAAAAATCATCTACTACCAATATGTTTTCGCCTTCATTTATATACTTTTTAGAAACTTTTACTGCATATTCTTTTGCCTTAGTAAATGAATATACATTAGTTTCATACACATCCTTATCTAAATTTTTAGATTCTGATTTTTTCGCAAAAACTACAGGAGCATTGTCAAAGTATTGTGAAACAATTGATGCTATAGCTATTCCTGAAGCCTCTATTGTAAATATTTTATCTACCTTTTCTCCATTAAATCTCTCTTTAAATTCTTTTCCTATTTCATTTAAAAAAGCTACATCAATTTGATGATTTAAAAAACTATCGACTTTTAGTATATCATTTCCTGAAACACTACCTTCTCTTAATATCTTTTCCTCTAAAGCCTTCATTGTACTCCCACCTAAACCTTTCTAAATTATATTAATCTTAATAAAAAAAATTATATTCTCTTTAATTTTACTCTCTGCATTGCTTGTATTTTATCTTAGAATACTAAAAAAGCTCCTGTCTATATCATAGACAGGAGCTTAAAATTCAAAGTAACCAACTTAATATATAATTTAAAATAAGTATAAACTATATCATCTTCACTCCTGTAGTTAAGCTATTATTGGTAGCTTAGTAGAAACATTTGAACCATATTATCAAAAGTATACAGGTAAACATATTAATTTATTCTTTTTAATTATATATTATAATTCTCTATTATTCAACAAATAATTCAAACTGTGTAGAATAAAACAGTCATTAGTTACTCAACAAAATCCAACTCTTTTAAGTAAACTTATAAATTTTCCATAAAAATATAACTTTTTTCTATATTATCTAGAAGTACTTCATCATTGTTTATATTAGCTATTTTAGCAATAGCTTTTTTTACTCCATTAGACTTTATTAGTTCTTGTAATTCTACACTTTGAGCATCTTCACTATTGTTATAATGAAGTGCTGCACCTATTCCAAGAATTAAGTTATCAACTGCTAAGCCATATGATTTTGCTGTTATTAGAGGCTTAATCAATCTGTCTTTATCACTTAATTTTCTCAGTGGCTCTCTTCCAACTCTGACTACATCATCATTAAGATATGGATTTTTAAATCTGTTTAAAATCTTATCAATATATTTATAATGTGCTTCTGAATCAAAATTATATTTTTTGATTAATCCTTCTCCACTTTCTGTCATTGCATTTTTCACTATATTACAAATATATTCATCATTTATACTTTCTTCTATCGTTTTATATCCTTTTAAGTACCCTATATAAGCAGTTATAGCATGACCTGTATTTAGTGTAAACAACTTACGTTCTATATAAGCCATAAGGTTATCAGCTAAATTCATTCCAACTATATTAGGTATTTCTCCTTTAAATCCTTGCTTTTCAACATTCCACTCATAAAAATTTTCAACTGTTACATCAAGAGGATTCTCATTTTTACCAGGAGGAACTATTCTGTCAACTGAACAGTTAGGAAATCCGATATATTTCTCTAAATAATCTACTTCTTCTTTATTTAGACACTTAAGTATTTCCTCTTTTAAAGAAGAACTTGCATATATCGCATTTTCACAAGCTATTATATTTAAATTATTTTTTAATCCTTTTTCTTTTCTAGTTTTTATACCTCTAGCAATTGTAGGTGCTATTTTAGTTAAAACTAAAGGCCCAACTGCTGTAGTTATTATTTCAGCTTCTACAATCTCGTCTATTATTTCTTCTTTTATAGATGAAACTGCACTTATATTGTCAATTATCTCATCTACACATTCTACATCTCTTATGTGTATAGTATATTTTTTATCTTTATTTATTGAATTTAATATTTCTTCATTAACATCAGCAAATACAACATGATAACCTGACTTAACTAACAAACCTCCAATAAATCCTCTTCCAATATTTCCTGCTCCAAATTGGATTGCCTTTTTCATTTTAAGTTCCTCCTAAGATTAGTTGGCAAAAGCTTCCATAAAAGCTTGTTTGTCATTTGAATTTTTTAGTCTCTCTGTTAAATCATCATCTAAAACTATTGCTATATTAGATAGTATCTCTAAATGCTCATCTCCAACACCAGCTATTCCTATTAATAAATATGCCTTTTCTCCATCAAAATCTATACCATTAGGGAATTGTAGTATAACTATTCCAGAAGATAATATTTCTTTTTTCGCTTCATTTACACCATGTGGAATAGCAACACCCATTCCCATATATGTAGTCATTACCTTTTCTCTTTCCAACATTGCTGGTATATAATCTTCTTTTACATATCCATTTTCAAATAATTTTCTTCCTGCTAAAGTTATAGCTTCTTCCTTTGAAACACTATCTAATCCTAAAAATATATTATTCTCACTTAATACTTTACTCATAATATCAACCTTCCTTTTTTAATGTAAATTTTATTTATCTATTAATGTTTTTAATTTATTTGTATAAAAATTAAAAACTATATTTTTTATTTCTAATGTCATCTCTGGTATAGAAAATTTGTTTATTTTATTAGTAAAAACAAAATTATCTATTAATGAACCACTTATTTCACTCATTATTTGTCTTTGATAACTTGGTGAATCTTTAGGAAGTAACATAAAAACTACATTTTCAATTTCTTCATTAGAGTTTAGTTTTATGTTATTTTCTAATCTTATTATTGCTAACTTCATAATATCTATTCTTTCACTCATGCAGTGCAATAATAAAATCTTTGATTCTTCTATATATGGAATTGATATTTTTAATCTTTCTTCTAAGGATTCTTTTATAGATATTACATCTTCACTAGATTCTACAAATATTTTTGATGAATCCATAATAAGTTCATCTAAGTCTTTGCTTTTAAATTTTTTAAATTGAATTTCATCTAAAAACTCAAGAATATCTCTTCCTATGTTCATACTTTCTGTTATCTGTTCATACACTTTATTTTTATTTTTAGTATCATCTTTTACTTTTAAATCCATTAATTTGTTTTGAGCTATAGACTTTATTTTTTCTTTGATTATCAGCTCATCATCTGAACTCATAAATGGCCCTACACATATATAATCTAAGTTTGTATTTAGTTCCACTGTAGATATAATTAAATCGACTTCTTTTTCTTTTAAATATTCTTCATCTATGTTTATAGCTGAAATAGTTTCAAGTATGTTTAGATTGGGAAATTTATTTTCAATTTTAGTCGATAAAAATCTTGAAGTACCTATTCCAGTAGGACATGCTACAACAATATTTATATTAGCATGCATCATTAGATTTTTTTCTATAGCTGATGCAAAATGCATTGCAATATATCCTATTTCAGATTCAGGTATTGAATTTATATTTAGCTTGTCTTTTATGACTTTAGAAACCTTTTCGACTCCATTGTAAGCATATGAATACTTAGTTTTTATTTCATCTAAAAGTGGATTCCTTATTTCTAGTCCCATATTCAATCTGTTTATAGAAGGTCCCAGATGGTTTGCTAGGTCTTTAAATAATCTTTCATCATTTTTAAGACTTATCTTAAATTCATCTTCTGCTAAATCTATCATTTTATTTGTAATATCCATTACTTCTATATCATCCAAGTTTAAAGCTTTATGATTTGAAGATGACCTTTGCTTTGCACCTCTAATATGCATAGTTATATATCCAACTTCATCTAATGGTATATTCATACTAAAATCAACTGCCATGCCTTTTACAATTTCTTGAGCTAGTTTAAATTCTTCTGTTAAAGATAATTCCTCTAGAAAATCATTCTCCATAGTTATGTTTTCACCATTTTTTATCCTCTGTAAAGCTAGTGAAATATGAACTACAAGCCCTATATATGCACTATCAGCTAAATTTACATCTAACTCTGAAAGCTTCTTTGTCAATGTACTTTCAACTTTTCTTATTATGCACTTGTCCATTAAATTTAAAAGTCTGTTTTCACTTAAAATTTCTATTGCTTTATCAGTTTGTATATTCTCACTTATATTTCTGACCATATCTAATATTTCTTTTTCATTAAATGAGTCATATATAAGGTTTACATATGCTTCTCTAAAGTTTTTTTCCTGACCTTTGAGGTACACACCAAGCCCTGGTTTTCTAATAAGCTCAATATCAAATCTTTCTAACCATTCACTTGCTACTGTAAAATCATTGTTTAGTACCCCTTCAGATACCTTTAATATTTTTGCAAAGTAATAAGATTTTACTGGCTCATTAGAAACTAGTAGCTTTGATAATATAATTAAATTTCTTTCTTCTTTGCTGTATTCTTTTTCTATTTTTTCTTCTTCTAACAACTCAATGATAAAATTTTGATTTTCTATATTTTCTTCTAAAATCAAACCTACACCTGGTTTTTTTACAAAATTAAAATCATTTTCATCAAACCATTTTTCAATTCCTGACATATCTCTAAGTACAGTTCTTGAGCTTAGCTCTAACTCTCCTGCAATCTCAGAAACAGTTATTGGAATATTCTTCTTAGAATGTTCTACTATCATGAGTATTATCTTTTTTTGTCTAGATGTAATCTTCTTTTTTTTCAAATTCATCCACTCCTAATCAGTGGTACTTTTTATTTTTTATTTAGATTCTAATCTTTTAAACAGTATATCTAAATTTGGGTCATTTAAAAAGTTGTTTATTGAGACTATCTCAACATTTGAATTATTTTTGGCAACTCTTTCAACTAATGTATTGTGAGTTACTACTATTTGAGTATCATCTGGAAGATTATCAACAGATGAGTTTGTAATTTCTATATCTAAATTCAAGTTTTTTATTCTATTTTTAAATCTAGAAGCTCCCATTGCACTAGAACCCATTCCTGCATCACATGCAAATACAATCTTCTTAATTTCATTTAATTCAAGTTGTTTTTCTTCAACTTTCTTATCTGAACTTTTGCTTGCAGATTTCATATCACTCATCTTTGCTTTAGCTTCTTCTAAAGTACCATCTTCTGCACTTTGATTTGCTGAAGCTCTCTTAACAAATGGTGCTGCCACTAAGAATGATACAGCTGTCGCAACTGCAACCCCCGCTAATACTGGAAGTAATCCTCCTTTTGGTGCTAATGCCATAAGTGCAAATATACTTCCTGGTGATGGTGCTGCTACAAGTCCAGCTCCTAGTATTGAAAAAGTTAGTATTCCTGCTGCTCCACCTGCCATTGTAGCTAATATTAAAACTGGATTCATTAATATATATGGGAAGTAAATTTCATGAATACCACCAAGGAAATGTATTATTACTGCTCCTGGTGCTGATTGTTTTACGCTTCCTCTACTAAACATCCAATATGCTAATAGAACACCTAACCCTGGTCCAGGGTTACTTTCTAGTAAGAACATTATAGATTTACCTGCTTCTTTTGCTTCAGCTATACCTATAGGACCTAATATACCATGGTTTATTGCATTGTTTAAGAACAATACCTTTCCAGGTTCTATAAATACTGAAACTAAAGGTAATAAACTTTTACTAACTATAAATTGTACTCCTGATTCTATAAGAGCTGTACCTGCTACTATAGCTGGTCCAATTGCATAAAAACCTAATATTGCAAGAAGCATACCTATTATACCTATTGAGAAGTTATTTACTAACATTTCAAATCCTGTTGGTATTTTTCCATCTACGAATTTATCAAACTTCTTGATTACCCATCCTGCAAATGGTCCCATTATCATTGCTCCAATAAACATTGGTATATCAGCTCCAACAATTACTCCCATCGTTGCTGCTGCACCTATTACTCCGCCTCTTTGCCCTGCTATAGCTTTACCACCAGTATATGCTATCAATAGTGGTAAAAGATATTTTATCATTGGATCGCCTATAGTACTTAATTTTTCATTTGGCATCCATCCTGTTGGTATAAATAATGCTGTTATAAGACCCCATGCTATAAAAGCTCCTATATTTGGCATTACCATTCCACTTAAAAATTTACCTACTCGCTGTATAGATGTCTTTATTGTCGATTGATTAGAACTGCTCATAATTTTACCTCCATTTGAATTATATTCTATATCGATATGATTCCCTTTTGTTATACTTTTATTATAGAGTTTATGTTTTATAGTAACAACTTTAAGAAATCGTTTCTATGTCACTTAAGATAATGACATTTGTCATTTTAGTTTTTGTTTAATTTTATTTATGTAGTATTTTAGAATATCAATCTTTACAAATAATACTATATTTATAAAGTACTTGTGTATTTGATTGAATATTATAAAACCTTATATAAAAGTGATTAAGAATTTTATGAAATAAATTTTTTAGAAGTACTTTTGGATATACTAATATAGATTTAATTAATTTATACTTTCAATAATGCTCTATACACAATATTAGTAACAGGAGTCTATAAACATAATATAAGATATTATATACTAAGAATTAACCTCAAATTACCTACTACATTAAATAAAACATTATTTAATATACAGTTTGACTGTACAAAGCAACATATATTAAACAAATTCGGTTAAAATAGTTTAAATTTTTCAAAAATCTCAATATCTGACAAAATACTTTAATAAAATTAAAGAATAAGTTATAATTAATACTATCAATTATAATAAAGTATAAAAATATTAAGGAGTGATTAAAAAATGGCGTTTTATTTTGATACACCATCACATACTTTCAGTGAGTACCTACTTGTACCAGGTTTCTCTTCTATTGATTGTATACCTGCTAATGTAAGTTTAAAAACACCTGTTACTAAATTTAAAAAAGGCGAAGAATCAGATATTCATATGAATATACCTTTAACTTCTGCTATTATGCAATCTGTTTCTGATGACAAGATGGCTATTGCGCTTGCTAAAGAAGGTGGTATCTCATTTATATATGGTTCTCAAACTATTGAAAGTGAAGCTGCTATGGTAGCACGTGTTAAATCTCATAAGGCTGGATTTGTTGTGAGTGATTCAAATATTAAACCTGACAATACATTAAAAGACATACTTGAACTAAAAGAAAAAACTGGACATTCTACAGTTGCTGTTACTGAAGATGGTACTTCAACTGGTAAATTATTAGGTATTGTTGCAAGTCGTGATTACCGTATAAGTCGTATGGACTTAGATACTAAAGTTAGTGAATTTATGACTCCTATGTCATCCATAGTTTATGCTAACAAAGATGTTACTTTAAAAGAAGCAAACAATATTATATGGGATCATAAGCTTAATTCTCTTCCTGTACTTGATGACAATGGTAATCTTGTATATATGGTGTTCCGTAAAGATTACTCTTCTCATAAAGAAAATCCACTTGAACTTTTAGATTCTTCTAAAAGATATGTAGTTGGAGCTGGTATCAATACTAGAGACTTTGCTGAGCGTGTTCCTGCTTTAGTTGAAGCTGGTGCTGATGTTTTATGTATAGACTCTTCAGAAGGTTTTTCTGAGTGGCAAAAGATAACTCTTGATTTTATTCGTGAAAAATATGGTGATACAGTTAAGGTTGGAGCTGGGAATGTAGTTGACCGTGAAGGATTCCTTTACCTTGCTGAAGCTGGTGCGGACTTCGTTAAAGTTGGTATTGGTGGTGGTTCTATATGTATCACTCGTGAGCAAAAAGGTATAGGACGTGGACAAGCTACTTCTATAATTGAAGTTGCTCAAGCTAGAGATGAATATTTTGAAAAAACAGGTATTTACATTCCAATTTGTTCTGATGGTGGTATTGTTTATGACCATCATATAACTTTAGCTTTAGCTATGGGTGCTGATTTTATAATGCTTGGTAGATATTTCTCTCGTTTTGATGAAAGTCCAACTAATAAGGTTAATATAAATGGTAGTTACATGAAAGAATATTGGGGAGAAGGTTCTGCACGTGCTAGAAACTGGCAAAGATATGACCTTGGTGGAGATAAGAAACTTTCTTTTGAAGAAGGTGTTGACTCTTATGTTCCTTATGCTGGTTCTTTAAAAGACAATGTTACACTTTCTCTAAGTAAAGTTCGTTCTACTATGTGCAACTGTGGTGCTCTTAGCATTCCTGAACTTCAAAAAAATGCTAAGCTAACACTTGTATCTTCTACTAGTATAGTTGAAGGTGGAGCTCATGATGTTATGCTAAAAGATAACAGAAACTTATAATATAAATAAAATGGGGTGTCTCAAAATGAACTTTTTAGTTCATGAGGCACTCTTTTTTTGTATGAAATCAAATATATTTTCATCATTTCAACAATGAAAAAGAGGCTTATCTCTATTTTGAGATAGCCCCTTTTTATTTTGATATAATCTTTTATTTAACTGTAAATTCAAGAAGCTTACTTTTAAGTTCACTTTCTATTTTTGATAATTCAACTTCTGCTTCTTGTCTCTTTATTCTACCATCATTTTGTATCTTAACTACTTCATCAATAGTTGATATTAAAGATTGATTAGTCTTCTTAATTGTATCTATATCTACAATGCCTCTTTCTGATTCTTTGGCTGTTTCTATTGTTCCCATCTTCAATGTTTCTGCATTCTTTAGTAGAAGTTCATTTGTCATATTACTAACTTCACGCTGTGCTTTCATAGCTTGATTCAAATGAGATATTCCAAGAGCAAGTACTATTTGATTTTTCCATAATGGAATAGTATTTACTATAGTAGATTGAATTTTTTCTGCCATTAAATTATTGCTATTTTGAACCAATCTTATCTGTGGAGCCATTTGAAGTGATACCATTCTAGTTAGTTCTAAGTCATGAATCTTCTTTTCAAATCGGTCACAAAGTGAAACCATATCATTTACAGATTGAGCATCTTCTGTTGAACCAGACAGGCTTGCTCTTTCTCTTAATTTTGGCATCTCAAGTTCTTTCATGTCTTTTAGCTTTTGTTTCCCTGCTATAATATACATAGTCAGTTCTTTTGAATAAGCTAAGTTTAATTCATACATTTTATCAAGCATTGCTATGTCTTTCAATATTTTAACTTGATGCTTTTGAAGTTCTTTACTTACTTTGTCTACATTTGTTTCTGCACTGTCATACTTAGTTTTTAAATTTGAAATTTTATTATTTGCCTTTTTAAAAATCCCTAAAAAACCACCTTGTTCCTTTTCGTCAGCTGAAAATGATTTCAAATCAGTAACTAGATTTGTAAGCATATCACCAACTTCGCCTAAATCTCTAGTTTTAACACTCTTTAAAGCGGTTTCCGAAAATCCTGCTACCTTTTTTTGAGCCCCAGCTCCATATTGCAAAATCATATTTGTATTTGTAATATCTATTTTTTCTGCAAATTCTTTTACCATTTTACGCTCAACTTCTGATAGTTTTTCTTCTTCTGGGTCTTTTTCATTCTTTTTCATTAATAGGTCAGAATTATTTATATCATTTGTTTTTGTTTCTTCACCAAATGGGTCAAGTGTCAGTGTTGGCATAACTGGTATATCATCTAAATTATTCATTCTATACTTCTCTCCTCTTCCTTCATAAAGTACTAATTAATACTTATATCTTGCATATTTTTATCCTTTATATCTAATTAACTGTTCAAAAATAACAGAATATTTTTTATATTACAGTTAAAACTTTCCACCTGTTAATCCCTCTTGAACTAACATATTCTCTAAAACAGTAATATCTGTAGATATGTCAATAGCTTCATCCTCAAATAGAGAATCCAATTGGTTTTCAAAAGCCACTACAATTGTACTCATTGTACTTTCAATACTCTCCATAGTTGTTGTTATATTTTCTCTGTCTATTCCTTGTTCTTCCAATGTATGATATGAATTTAAAAGCTTCAAAGTAGTTGGAATATAATAATCCATAAATTTTTGTATCTGAATAAGTTTTGATGGGTCATGTTTTACAACATCAAATATTTTACTCGTAACATCTTCTACTTGTACAATTTTGCTGCACATTGATTCTGATTTAATATTTTCATTAGCTTCCTTTATTTGTCTCAAATAGTCCATTCCTTTTTTAATAATCATATCAACTTCATTACTATTCTCAACTTCATCTTCTTCAGCTTCATATACTACATCTTCATATTTTGGTGGAACTCCATCTTCATTTGTTAATACAATTTGATTGTTTCTTTTATCAATATAAGTATTTATAAAGTAATTTTTATCTATCATTTTTTGTACATCTTTTACTATAAATTTTAATGACTTAGATGTACTTTCTGCAATAAGTTCTACTGGAATAATATTTTTATTGCTTATGATTGTACAGTATTTTTTATATCGAGAAATTTGGTCTCCTAATCTTTTACCTTTAAAAATACAAACCCCACCTATTATTAAAAATAAAGCACATACTTGAATAGGAAGTATAACTGCCCATCCAATTATAATTGAAATAGTTGACAATACTAAGGCCGATAGTGTAAATAAACCTACTAGACCCCATCCAACTATCTTTAAAAATTTACTTAAAAACGAATTTATTAATACAGATTTTTTAGAAAAATTCTCTGGTTTATACATGATTTATATCCTTTCATTTTTACTAATATTATTATTATATTTCAGTTTGATTATACAATTACTTACTTATTACTGTCAAGGAATTTGAAATTCTACAAATTATTTCAAATAGGGTAATAGACTTAAATGTAAGTACATTTTCTAACTAAAAATGTACTTATATTTAATGCTATGCAAATATTTAATGCTATACAAAAATAAGAGGACTTAATTTTAAGTAAATTTAAGTCCTCTTATTTTTTATATTGATATAATTATCATTATTTATATCATCTATACTTAATCCAAATAAAAAATTTATATTAATAAAGATTTGCAAATATCTCTCTTATCTCTTCTCTACTAAGTTCTACATAATTGTTGGCAAGTAATCTCTGTTGATTAGCTATTGTGCTATCAGTAAATTCATCTATCTGGCTTTCCACCATTCCATACTCTCTTAGAGCTTTCTTAGCTATTAATTTGTTTAAGAATTTTTCTAATTCTCCATAAACATCACAATTAGAGTCACATTCAAGGGCATCCGCTAAAATTTTTGTACATTGTGTAATCTTTCCATTAGGATTTTTTCTAGAGTACATCTTAAATACTTCAGTAAAGAACTGATAATTTGCTTCACCATGTGCAACATGAAAAGCGCCACCTATTGAATAAGATAAAGCATGCACTGCTGCACAACCAGCATTTCCAAAAGCAATTCCTGCATAGTTTGATGCAAGTACAAAGTCCTTAAGATGATTGAATCTCTCTTCTTCTCCTTTAGCCACAATCTTTTTATATCCATCCATAATCATTTTTATAGCCTGTAAAGAATACATTTCTGTAAATGGACTTGCTTTTGGAGATAGATAGGACTCAATAGCATGTATAAGAGCGTCCACTGAGCTTGTTACAAAAAATTTATAAGGCAATCCTTTTACTGATTCTGGAATTAATACTGCATAATCTGCATAAGTTTCTTCTACTGCAAGACCCTTTTTAGTATGCTTAGATTTTAACTCTGCGATGGCTACATTTGTTACTTCACTTCCTGTACCACATGTTGTAGGAACTACCACCAATTCTTTTACTTTTTTAGGTGCTACTTCTCCTTCAAATAAGTCAATAGACTTTTCTGGAACATCAAGTGCTAATATCTTGCATATATCAACTATTGTACCTCCTCCAAAGGCGATAATTCTATTGAAATTGTATTTCTTCATTTCTTTTGTCATAGAATCTATCATTTCATCAGATGGTTCACCTGTTCCAAATTTTTCTTGGAAAATTAGATTGGTATCTATTCCAAGAGGTTTCATATATGGTTCATATATAAATTCGTTTGTAATTACTAAATCATTTTTTCCTATTTTAAATTCTTCGTTAAATTCTTTAAATGTATCAAAATAAAATATTTTTGGAACTACTCTAAGTGCTTCCATTCTTAACACCCCTCTACTATTAATATTTCTCTTTAAATCTTTTTTCAAACTCTAGTGCTAGACTTTCTCTTACACTTGGATGAGCAATATTGATTAAGTTTCTTGCTCTTTCTCTAAGAGATTTTCCTTTTAACTCTGCTATTCCATACTCTGTTACAACATAGTCAATATCATTTCTAGATGTTGTTATAGGAGCACCTTCATCAACAATTGAAACAATTTTTGAAATCACTGTACCATCTTTTTTTGTAGTTATTGAAGGCATGGCTATAATTGCCTTTCCATCTTCTCCCATAGATACTCCACGTATGAAGTCAACTTGACCTCCAACTCCACTAAATTGTCTAAGACCCATTGCCTCTGCAACTACCTGTCCCATCAAATCAACTTGTATAGCAGAATTTATAGAAACCATTTTATGTTGTTTCATTATAACTGCTGGATGATTTACATAGTCTACAGGCTTCACTTCAACTACTGGGTTATTATTAGCAAAATCATATAATTTTTTAGTTCCCATTAAAAATGTAACTGTCATTTTTTCTTTATCAAAATTTTTATATTTACCATTTATAACACCTTTTTCATAGAGAGCTAAGGTTCCATCTGAAATCATTTCTGAATGAATTCCTAAATCTTTTTTATCTGTTAAAAATAGCATAACTGCATCTGGAATTCCGCCAATTCCAAGTTGTAAGGTAGAACCATCTTCAATTAGAGAAGCACAATTTTTACCTATTGCTTCTTCTACTTCCCCAATCTTAGCAGGTTGCAGTTCATATAAAGGTTGTGACTTTTCAACTATATAATCAAACTCTGATACATGAACTACTTCACCATAAGTTCTAGGAAATTGGTCATTTACTTGAACAATTACTGTTTTAGCAGTTTTAATAGCTTCGTAGGTATAGTCAACTGATGTCCCTAAGCTACAATACCCATGTTCATCTGGTGGAGTTACCTGTGCTAAAACAACATCACATTTTAATCTTTTTTCTCTAATTAATTTTGGTACTTCATGAAAGAATGCAGGAGTAAAATCTCCATCTCCATTTTCAATTGCCTTTCTTACATTTCCACTTACAAACATCGGATTTACTCTAAAGTGAGTTTCCATTCCATCGCCAGTATATCCACCACTCCCTAGACTTACCATATGCTTAATCTCAACGTTTTTATACTGTTTTGCATTTTCAATCATAGCATCTACTAGTGCAGGAGGCTCACCTACACAGTGTGCAAATACTACCGTATCCCCATCTTTAATATGCTTTACAGCCTCTGTAGCAGTACATAACTTACTTTGATACAATTCTCGCCAATTCAATGAAATCACCCCATCTAACTCTTATTTAAGCCTCACAAATTGCTGATTCTATTATATTTATAGCTCTTTCTATATGACTAAAATCCCAAATTTTAATATATGATTTTTTAACTTTATATTGTTGGTAGGATGCACATAAAGTTGTGCATCCTCCAATTATAAGTAATAAATCGTATTCTACATCTTCTTCTGCTACACTAAAATCTACTCTACCATTGAAGTGCTCTTTGATTATTGCAAGAGCCTTCCCTCTTTCGTATCTAGGGTTACAGCCCCCACAAAATCTAACTCCACAGGTCATGTGTAAATTCTCCTTCTAAAAATCTCTTTTTATAGCTCAAACTACTATTTCACGCTTATTTTTATACGATATATTTTTTCATTAATTAGTATAAGTCAATATATTTTCCCATTTATATATCAACTTTTTATAAATTTAGAGCTTTCTCTTTTTTTATTCCTGCAATTGTCTTAGCTAATTCTTTCTTCTGATTTATGTTTCCTTGTCTTGAAATCATTATTCTTTGTGCTTGTGGTGAACCTGCTCCATGCATTGACTCAGTTCTATAACCAACAGCAGATGAACCAAGGCATATATTTTCTAAGAATCTTAATATTCTCATTCTTTCTTCTGTTGAAGCTACTGAAGAAGCTTTAAAATATTTATTACATACTTCACCTATTGTCATTCCACTTGTTCCAACTTTGACATCTGATTTAAAGTCTTTTTCTGAAGGCATAGTAACCATAAGCCCACCAGCTATATCTTCTGCAAGTCTTACTATTTCATAAGGGAATCTAGTTACATTTTGTTTACACACATTTGCAAGAAGTAAATCTATTTGATAGTTTCCAGCTTCTGTCTTATGTCCTTCTGATGAACATGCTATACCACAACAATATAAGCTTTCATTAAGGTGAGTCATTTCTATTAATTTATCTTTTATATGAGAAGCTTTGTTTGCTCCATTGTAATCAGCTGCTAAAGCTGCTGCTCCTATTATTACATCACCTACTCCAACTTTACATCCACCATAACTTTGTCTATGGTATCCAGCAAATCTTTCCACCAACATACCTGAGTAATCCCACTCTCCACATAAGAAAATTCTATCATTTGGAACGAATACATTATCGAATACTACTAGAGCTTCTTGTCCTCCAAACTCCTTATTTCCTAAATCAACATCTGCTCCATCTTCTAATTTTCTAGTGTCACAAGATTGTCTTCCATAAATCATGAACACACCTTCAGCATCTGAAGGAACTGCAAATGATACAGCATAGTCTTTATCTGCTTCAGTCATACTTATAGTAGGCATTATAAGATGTTCATGTGAATTTATTGATCCAGTTTGATGTGCTTTTGCTCCTCTTACCACTATTCCATCTTCTCTTCTTTCAACTATATGAAGGAACATATCTGGGTCAGGTTGAGCACTAGGTGATAATGCTCTATCTCCTTTAGGGTCAGTCATAGCTCCATCAACTACTAAATCGTTTTCTTGTATATAAGTTAAGTATTTTACAAAATTATCATGATAATTAGTTCCATGCGCTTTATCACACTCAAATGTTGTTGAATATACCGCATTAAAAGCATCCATACCTACACATCTTTGGAAACAAGAAGCTGTTTTTTGACCACATAGTCTTTGCATTTTAACTTTCTTTATCAAATCGTCAGTACTTTGATGAAGATGACCAAATCTATTTATTTTTTCTCCTGTAATATTTGAAGTAACTGTCATTAAATCTGCATATTCTGGGTCATGTGCCAAATCATAAGTAGCTGCTACACAATTTATAGACGGTCTAATCATTGGATGGTCAACCCAATTTTTAACCTCTTCACCAAACATATAAACTTTAGTATTTAATTTTCTCAAACTTTCAATATATTGAGCTCCTGTCATTAATGCCATAATAAAACCACTCCTTCTATTTTATAATAATTTTTATTTATGTTAATTTATTTATGTTAATTTATAATGCGTCCTTTTTTTGTTTGTCTTTCAATCTTCTAAATTTACTTCGATATTTTAAATTAAATTCATTTTTAGTTTAGATTCATTCTAAATTAAAATATATTTCTATTTTAATTTAGAATGAATACTTTTTTATACTTGAATTTTATCCCCAAAGTTCTTCATCTGTAGGTACTTCATTTTCTGGCATATAATAAGCAATTCTAGAAATATTGATTAAATGTTTGTAATCAAGATTTTCAGAAATACTGTTATTTCCCCAAGAACCACAACCTAAAGTATTTGTAGGTGCAAGACCATTAAAGAAGCTTCCTCCAGCACTTGTAGCACAACATTGATTAATTACAAATCTTGATACTTCTATGTTTTCTCCTGCATATTCTATATTCTTAATTGTATTTGAATGTATAGATACACTATGTCCTTTTCCTTCTACATTTAGATTTGCTTTTGCAATAGCTACACCTTCTTCAAAGTCTTTATACTTATATGCAGATATAACTGGACACATTTTTTCTTTTGCAAGGATATCTTCTTCACCTGCTCCATCTGCTTCTATCACTATTATTTTTGTATCTTCTGGTATTTCAACTCCTGCAATTTTTGCAATTGCATGAACTGATTGCCCTACTGCATCTTTGTTCATAGATTTATTAACAAACATTGCATTTCTAAAAGCTTCTTTTTGTGCTTTATCTCTAACTATAAAACCTTTGTTACTTTCAAATTCATCCATTACTTTATCAAACATTTCTTCTGCCACTATCACTGATTGCTCACCTGAGCAAATTATACCATTGTCAAATATTCTTCCAGCTATGATTTTAGGTACTGCTTCTTTAATATCTACATCTCTGTCTATAATACATTGGACATTTCCTGCTCCTACACCAAGAGCTGGCTTTCCACTTGAATATGCAGCTCTTACCATTCCCATTCCACCAGTAGCAATTACTACATCTGCTGATGAAATTAAATTTCTTGTATTTTCTCTTGATTGTTGGTCAAGTATTTGTATTAGATTTTCTGGCGCTCCTATTTTTTCCAATTCTTCATTAATCATATCAACAGTCTTAGTACTACATCCAATTGCTTTATGATGTGGTGTTATAATAATTGCATTTCTTCCCTTTAATGCAAACATAGCATTACTCATAGGTGTAACTATTGGATTTGTACAAGGAGTTATCGCTGCTACAACTCCAATTGGTTTAGCTACCTTTGTTATCCCTGTTTCTCTATCTATGTCAATTATACCAACTGATTTCTTATCTTTTAAATTATTGTATATAACTTTCGCTTTACTTTTATTTTTAGCTACTTTATCTTCATATACACCCATTCCAGTTTCTTCTACTGCAAGTTTAGCTAAATATTCCGCGTTATAGTATACTACCTTTCCAACTATCTTCACTATTTTATCCACTTGTTCTTGAGTATAACATTCAAACTCTCTCTGAGCTTTTCTAGCTCTCTCAATGTATCCATTAATATATTCTTTGCTTAAATCTTCAAAGTTTTCTACTGCTTTTTCCATTTTTAATATTCCTCCAATTTATTAAATATTTTTATAATGCACTTTCAAAAGTTTCTGACTTCTTCATTGTACCTGTACTCATAAATTTACTATGCCATGATAAAGCTTCATCTAATATATGAGGAGTTTGCTTTGCCCCATTTTGACATGCTCTATTTAGGTAATCCATAAGTTGCTCTTTATAATCTGGATGAGCACAATTTTCTATTATCTTAATAGCTCTTTCTCTAGGTGCTAGACCTCTTAAATCAGCATATCCTTGTTCTGTTACAATTACCATTACATCATGTTCAGTATGGTCTACATGAGACACCATAGGTACTATTGATGATATATCACCGTTTTTTGCAATTGATTCAGTACTAAATATAGTTATTGCTCCATTTCTAGCAAAATCACCAGAACCACCGATTCCATTCATCATCTTTGAACCCATGATATGAGTTGAGTTTACATTTCCGTAAATATCAACCTCAATTGCAGTATTCATTGCAATTACACCAATTCTTCTAGCTATTTCTGGGTTATTACTAATTTCTTGAGGTCTCAATATAATTTTATCTTTAAAAAAATCTATATCATTCTCAAATTTTATTAATCCTTCTGGGGATGGACTTACAGATGTAGTTGATGCCATTGTAACTTTACCCATTCTGATTAAATCCAACATTGAATCCTGCACAACCTCTGTATAACAAGTCAAATTCTCAAACTCAGATTCACATAGTCCATATAAAACCGCATTTGCTACACTTCCTACACCAGATTGAAGAGGAAGTAAATTCTTTGACAATCTACCTGATTTTACTTCTTCTTTCAGAAAAGCAATAATATTATTTGATATCTTTTTTGAGGCTTCATCTACAATACCCAATGGACGTGTTTTATCTTGCATATTAGTGATTACTATTCCTGCAATCTTATCTAAACCACAAGGTATATATGTCGTTCCGATTCTATCTTTAGGATGATTTATTTCTATTGGTTTTCTGTTTGGCGGATTTTCTGTAATATATATATCTGCCATACCTTCCATCTCCATTGGTTTTGCCAGATTTATTTCAACAATTACTTTGTCTGCACTTTTTACAAAAGATGGAGAATTTCCTATACCACTAGTTGGTATAATATCTCCATTTTCAGTTATGGCAAGTGCTTCTATTATCGCTACATCCACTTTAGGTATAGTTTTATAGTTTAAAAATTGAGTAGAATGACTTAGATGCATATCTATATAATTGACCTCACCTTTATTAATACTGTTTCTAAGTATTGAATTAGTTTGATAAGGAAGTCTTCTTTCAATTATACCTGCTTCTGCCCATGCTCCATCTACTTCTGGTCCTAAAGATGCTCCTGAATATACAGTCAATTTTATCTTTTCTCCACTTTTAGCCCTTTCTGAAACCGCTAATGGTACTGCTTTTGGGTAACCTGAAGGTGTAAATCCACTAAGTCCAACAACCATCCCATTATTTATAAGTTTAGCAGCTTCATCTGCATTCATAATTAAATCACATAACTTTTTATTTCTTAATCTTTCGCTTAGTTCTTCAAATACTCCTTCATTATTCATAAATATCCCCCCATATAAAATCTTAATTTACATTGGAAGTTTGTGTAAAACTATAACCAATATAACTTTAGTTAACAGTGCAAATGGATATGTAGCACCATACCCCGCTGCTGGGTCATCACTATCAAGAGCATCAACAGCAGCTCCAAGCCCTGGTGTTGATGTCATACCACCACAGACAGCTCCAGATAACAAAATCCAATTTAGTTTAAATACATACTTACCAACTAAAAATCCAATCATCATAGCTGTAATTCCTACTACTATGGCTACTAGAGCTAGATGCATACCAGATGTCATAATTGAATCAACTACTTTACCACCATATCTTAATCCAACTATTGCTAAGAAAAATACTAGCCCTATTTGTTTTAGAATATTTAATACTTTTTCTTCCATTCTGAAATTTACTGCACCTATCTTACCTACATATCCAAGTATTAGAGATACAATTAGAGAGCCACCAGTTGCCCCTAATGTAAAGTATCCTAATGGACCCATGAACACATGTATTCCTCCAACTAAATATCCAGCAAGACATGTTAAGAAAAATGTTATTATATTAAATGGAACTTCTGGTATCGTTTTACCACCAACACTATCTCTAGCTTCTTTCATTTCTTTTTCATATTTTCTTCTTTCTTCTCTAAGGTCCATTCTAAACATTTTAGGAAGGAAATTTACTCCCAAGATTACTATTAATACTCCAAAAGGATATGCAACTGCATGCCCTATACCAACACCTGCTTCAGCATATGCGATATACTTATCTATTTGCTCTTGAGTTAGTGATGTAGTTGTAGCTACATCCAATTTTCCCTCTGGATCAACTACTTTTAATATTTCTTTTTTATCTTCTATTGATGCTTTCTCAAACTCTTTTGATACATCTTCTGCATGTTTACCAGCTGTTTCTAAAGCAGCAGCTAGACCAGGAGAACTTGTTAGGGCTCCTGTATAAACACCAGAAACCTCATATGCACTACTTCCTTTATTACTTGATAGCAAAGTCATTGCATAAGTCATAGAGCCTCCTATAAAAGTTATAAGAACTCCTAAAACCACAAATCTAGCTCCATACTTCTTAAGTACAGCTTTCATATCCTTGGCAGCTAATAAACCAACTGCTGCGACAAATATAATTAGAAAAAAATCAAAGAAATCAGAAGAAATAATGCCATTACCCATCATGATAGTTGCCGCCTTATACCCTGCTGCTGTCTCTCCTTTTGCTATTACTGAATTTCCTAAGCTATACACAAGCCATCCAATAAATAATCCTGTAAATAATGCTCCTGAAACTCCAAAATTAAACTTCCCAAATTTAATTTTTCCAAATAATATTCCTGTAATTACAGCAGCAAACATAAGGACAAAAGGGTTCATTAAAAAATCCATCAACTCAAACTTCACCAAACCACTCCCTTTCATATTTTGTTATTAAATTAACGATATTTATTAAAAAATATATCTCTCCCCTCTTTGCAAACTTCGCAAAATTATATTTTGTTATTAAATTAACATTTCTAATTAAAAAAATTTCATCCTTCTAATATTAGTTTTTTCTGTTACAATTTAGTTAAGAGTTAAATTGCATAAATACTAATTATTTTTAGATAGTTAAAATTTTAATATTCATTGATATGACTATGTTCCAAATAGTTTTTTACTAAATCATGTCAGCTGTTATCTTTTGTTAATTTAATAATAGCACTATTCTTAATAGATTGAAAATATCAAAAACTTATGCTATGATAGTTTAAGACTATTCTATTTTTTTACAAGAATATACAAAACTTATATTGTTGTTAATTATATACTTGTCACTAATTACATAAATGAAAGGAGCTATTAGCCAATGAACATAAATTATCTATATTATTTTCAAACTGTTTGTAAATATAAAAACATGACTAAAGCAGCAGAAAGTATTCATATTTCTCAGCCTTCTATAACATTAGCTATTAAAGAATTAGAAAAAGAACTTGGTTTTGAACTTTTTTTTAGAATAGGTAATAAAATAGATTTAACTCCTGAGGGGAAAATTTTTTTAGATAAGGCAAAAAATTTCACGAGACAGTTTGAAGATTTTCAAAGTGATGCACTAGACTTGGGAAAAAAAAGAAAAGCATCTCTTAAAATAGGAATTCCTACAGTTTTAGGTACTTTTTTACTTTCAAAGATACTACCTAGATTTAATGTAATTTATCCAGATATTGAGCTTAAAATTTTTGAAGTTCCAACATTTGTTGGTGCCAAAATGATTGAAGAATCTACACTTGATTTTTGCATTGGTATAATTGATAGTGATATTTATGATGATATAGATTCAAAAACAATTTATAAAACAGAATTATATTTAGTTACAAATCCTAAAAATGAATTAGCAAAACAGTCCATTATTTCAAACTATATGTTGAAAAATATTCCTTTTGTCATACTATCTGAAGGTTCTTATCACTACAAAATTATTACAAAAAGACTTGAGAAAGTTAAACCAAATATAATTTTACACTCAAATCAGCTTTCTACTATTCGTTATTTATTAGAAAATGATTTAGCTTCAACGATACTATATAAAGAAATATTTCAAAATACCGAAAATCTCTGTTCAATTCCTTTAGAACGTGCGATTACTGCTAATATTGGTGTTCTTTGGAGAAAACATCAATATATATCTCATAGTATGAAACTTTTTATTGAATATATGGCTTCTATCCATATAAATTAATATTTCTACATATTATGTAAATATAGCATTATATATATTTTGATAAATATTATAAGTATTTTTGAGTATCAGTATAACAATAAAATATATTATCTCAAGAGAATTACAATGATATATATTCATAATTTAAATATTATTATACTGATACCTTTAATATTAATTTTACCTATTTTAATACTCATATTTTTAATTAGGTTTACTTGGACAACCTAACAAAAAACCCACGCATCCAGAGACAAAGTCTCTCATCTGTGAAATGGTTCCTAGAGATGCTGTTGCTGGCGTCGTAAAATTTCTTACAATAAAAAGCACTATTAATGCTACTACACAAATCACAGTAGCTATAACAATTTGCAATTCACTAGTTTCTCCTCTTTCAATCTCTTCATCATTATTAACAGTCACTTTTTTATCATTATTTTGATAATTGTCACTTTCTAATTCAAATCCAATAGTATTTTTCACATTCATTATATTGTTTTGACTTGGTACTTGACCTTTATTAGAAGAATTATCATCTATAAAAATATTTGAATATGCATCAGTATTTGTAACTTTTCTTGAAGTTCTACTTATAAAATTGGCACTTAAAAAGTATCCAAATATTGCTGCTGAAGTAGTTCTTACCACTACATCAATAGTAGTAGTATCTTGTGAGTTAACTTCATTGACAAACAAAGTGTATATAGATTCAAACATGAGTATTGCCATGACAATTATAAGACATCTATCTATTAACTTAATTTTATACCAGGCTTTTTTTATACTTTTCATAAATTTATGTTTTTTGTCCATAGACATTATCACCTCGCAATTAAGCCCTCTTTACTAAGATATGTAAAGAGGGCTTAATTGTGAGATTACAATATTATTTTTTGTAAAAAATCATATAAAAATTAAATTATTTGTCTAAAATCATCAAATCTTTAGGGAATTTAGTTAGTCTCTCAGATCCATTTTTTGTAATTAAAACAGTATCTTCTATTCTAACCCCTCCCCATCCTGGGAAATAAATACCTGGTTCCATTGTTATTATACATCCTTCTTCTATTGTTTTATCACCATAATTACCAATAAAAGGTTCTTCATGAACATCTCTTCCAACTCCATGTCCTATCCCTTGATAGTAGTAATCTTCATACTTCTTAACAACTTTTCTTATTTCTGCATCTGGAATTGTAGCATGTACACCAGCCTTCATGTTTTCAACTCCAACATCTTGTGCTTCTTTAACTAAATTATAAATCTCTAATTGTTTTTCAGAGGCTTCTCCAACTATAAAAGTTCTAGTTGTATCAGAAATATATCCATTGTACATAGCTCCATAATCTACAAGTACAAAATCACCTTTTTCTATAACCTTGTCACTTGGTTTACCATGAAGTAATGAAGTTTTTGCTCCTGATATCAATATAGTTTCAAATCCTATATTTTGTGCTCCATTCATTTTCATAAAATATTCTAGTTTTGTAGCTAATTCTATTTCAGTAACTCCAGCTTTTATATGTGGAACCAATTCTTCTAATGCTTTATCAGCTATTTCACAAGCTTTTCTTGTATTTTTAATTTCTTCTTTGTCCTTTATATATCTAAGTGTCTCTACAATATTTTCTGTAGGTATCAATTCTCCTCCATCTTGTTCAACTAGATTTTTAAGTTCTTCATATTTATCAAATACAATATTTGTTCTTTCAAATCCAAGCTTTTTTATACCTACTTTATCACACACACTTTTTACAGCTTTTGCTACACTTCTATCAAAATTATGCCAGTTTATAATTTCAAAACCTTTACAAACATTTTCCGCAAGCTCCATATATCTACTATCAGTAACTAAAAAATTTCCATCCTTACAAATAACTGCATATGCTTCTTCATCAGGAAAGCCACTTATGTAATTTACATTTGTTTTTTTTGTTAAGTATAATGCATCAAGTCCCTTAGCTTCTAACAATTCTACTACTTTTTCTACTTTGCTCATGATTTTGCCTCCAAAAAATAATTTTTACTTTAGTTATATTATATCACTAATAAGGTTATTTTTTATCTTATAGATGCTTTACTTCTAAAATTTTTTCATATGTTCTTAATATTATTTATACATTTCCACTGATTTTTTACTTAATATAAGTAACAACAAATAATATTTTCATCATTTTAACAATAAAAAAGAGGCTTATCTCTATTTTGAGACAGCCTCCTCATTTACATGTATGATTTCTATTTATTTTGCAGTGTAACCAGCCTTGATTAAAGTTTCAACAGCTAAATCACCTTTAGCATCATTTACAAGAACTATTGGCCCTGTACAACCCATACCACTTTCAGCATAGATTCCATTTTTCCATAGTTCAGATACTGCATCTTCTAAATCCATTATATCAACACCAGCTATTTGACGAGTAACAACCTCTTTATCTGGCATTTTAACTTCTATTTTTTCAGTTTTAACTTCTTTTTTAGTAAGAGAAGCTATAATATCATCAAATTTTGCACTTTTAACTTTTGCAAATTCGTTTCTTGCAATATTATTTATTTCTCCCTTTACAACATCATAAGCATATTTTAATGCATTAGATACTACTGGAGAACCTGATGCCCTCGATACTATAAGCACTCTTCTATCATAGTCTTCTCCAACTCCAGGACCATACCCAAAGCCTTGAGCTTCATAGTCTCCACCTGTAGTATATGAAGAAAATACTTTCATAAATATATTTCCAGATAATGTATCAGTAACCATAATATCAGGTGCACCTACAAGTAAATCATTACCTCTCATAACACATCCACCATCTGCTCTAATTGAATCTGCAAATTCTATATCATATCCATTATCTTTTAACTCTTTTAGACATTTTTCAACTTGTCTAGCTCCATCAACATTAAGTATTCCAACTTTTGGGCATTTATTTCCCATTGATTTGGCTGTAGCAATACCATAAATAGCATTTCTTACCATTGCTTCTATTCTATTAGTAGCACTTGTTCCTGTTGTTGTTGCAAGTATCATTTCTTTTCCTTTTGCTGGAGTTATTACTCTACCTACTGTAGATACTCCTATTGGAAAATTATAATGCATAGTAACACAAGCATCTATATATCCTGAATCTAATAATTCTTCCATTTTTCCATGCATTTCTTTTTCATCATTAACTTCAACTACTTCAAGGTCAGTTTCCACTTTTGGTCCAATAAGTACTATATCAAATAAATTAGATTTTGCTAAATGTGCACCATTAACCATGTTCTCTACACCATGTTCACTTCCAAGTGTAGTCACACCAATTCTTATTTTTTTGCCAAATTCGCCGCTTTCTATTGCATTAGCTACTTCTAAGAATACATCTGCGATTACTTTTTTTGACATATCCTCACCCCTATTCTTCTAACATATCTAATGCTAGTTTTTTCATAGATTCAGCTATTATCTTCTTAATTTCATCTTTAGATATTCCTGAAGTCTCTTCAGTAACACCTGTATTTCTTTCAGCTATAAAAGATACTCCATCGAATAAGTTGGTCATTCTTCCTAAGAATAAACTACCTTTTCCAACTATCATAGCTCTATTTCTATCTCCTGTAGTTAAATCATCTATTAAAAATCCTATATAAGGTGCTCCTGATGGTATATGTCCTTGAGTTGGTGCCCATCCTGGTAATCCTTTATTAGCCACAAAATCTTTTAATTCTTTCTTCTCTAAGTCTCCACGCTTAACAGCAAGTGCACCTATCATTTTGTAGTTTGCTTCTGGAACGTCTCCTGCTCCTGCTGGCTTAGTTATATCTGGATTTTGCATTTCAACTGAATATACATCAACGTCTGTTATTTTTAAATTAGCTCTATCAAGACCTGAAGTTATAAGTGCTGTCATAACTGCTTGAGGTGAAGAACCAGTTCCCACTGTATGCTTACCTGTTAAGTCAGTTCTTATAACTGGATTTACACCATCATTTTCAGATACAAGTACTGCAAATCCTCCAACAACATCTTCAAGTACAGGAAGACCTTTTTTAACGTGATCTTTAGCATTCATTCCAAGTTTAGCACTTGCTCCACCTGCTACTACCATTACGTTTTTGTGTATTCCAGATTTTACTAAAGCTGCGGCTTGAATTAATGCATGTGTTGGTGCTGCACAAAATCCTCTTGTATCAGAACCAGTTGCGTTTTGAAGTCCAGCTATTTCAGCTATTGATTTAGCAAAGTTTCCTCCACCTCTTTGGTTTATATCTCCACAAGCTTCTTCTGAACACTCAATAACATAATCTATTTCAGCAGGGTCTATTTTACTATGTCTTAGCATTTGAATAGCAGATAAAACTCCAGATGCTTTTACTACTAAATTTTCAAACATTGTATGGGCATTTAAGTTAACATCTACATCATGTGCTCTTTTTACATAGCCAACGAATTTTCCATCATGGTATAATCCTTCTGCTATGTGTGTTGCTACTAATTCCTTACCTTCTTCTATATCATCACCCTTTAATTTTCCTACAAATGGTGCAATTTCAGGGTAGTTATTTTCGATTTTTGGTTTTACTTCATCAATAAATTCTTGTGATAACTTTACTAAGTCAAATGCATCACTTATTTGCATTAAAGCTATAAACTCATCTTGAGGCATTATTTCACCAAATTTACCATTTCTAGTTCCCTCAACTTTTTGTTCACACCATGGCATTGGTAAATCTCTTAATTCTTCTGGTCTTCTGTTTCCTATGTAAACTTGATTTGGCATGTAGTTAACTACATCCTCGTAACTTCTTATATGATTACCTACTTCTTGTAAAAATTCTGAATCTGGATTTGTTGCTCTTTCAACTGTACAAGTACTTCCATTTTGCACTATCATATCTGGAGTATGAATAAGTACATAGCCTGCCCCTTTTAAAACTGGATAAGTCATTTTGTGCACCTCCATAAATTTTATGAACACCTAATTTTAATTTCATTAAAGACTTCAATTATTATATTTTTATTTTATTGTATATTTTATTTTATTATTTTTTTATGTATTTTGGTATTTTTTAAGATTTCATGAATGAATAACTCACATTTACCCATTCATGAAATCTATATTATTTTTTTTGTGTATAGTTATTTTTTATTTTTAGTGTGTGTTTATATTTTTATCTATATAATATATGTGTGTGTTATTTTTATTTTTCAAATACTGTTTGACCATCTACTTCTGTAGTTAAAGCGTTTAATGCTTTTTCTACAAGGCCTCTTCTTAGGGCTTTTTCTTCTGTATGGTCAAGTGCTGGATTTCCAAGTGGATGAGGTATTGCTATAGTTGGAACTATTCTGTTAGCCCCTACTGTTAACGAAATAGGTACTACTGTACACATATGAACTACTGGAAGTCCAGTTTTTTCTATTTCTTTTACCATCGTTGCACCGCAACGAGTACAAGTACCTCATGTAGAAGTTAAGATTACTGCATCTACACCATCAGCTACCAACGCTGCTCCAATTTCAGAAGCATATTTTTTAGAGTTTGCAACAGATGTACCATTACCTACAGTTGTATAGAAAGTTTCATGTAATTTTCCAATTACACCCTCTTTTTCTAAATCTCTAAGTACATCAACAGGTAAAACTCTATCTGCATCTAAGTTTGCATATACTGGGTCATACCCACCATGTGCAGTTTCATAAGTTTCTTCTGTTAAATCCATAACTCCTGCTATAGAATAAGTTCCATATTTAGAAGCTGAAGAAGATTCTATTCTATCTGGATTTCCTTTTGGAACTATACCACCAGAAGTAACCAAAGCTATTTTGCATTTTGATAGGTCTTTCACAGGATTACTTGGGTCAACTCTATCAAAGTTTGGCATTGGATATTCAGTTTCAAATGGCTCGCCTTTTATTTTCTTAACTAACATGTCAACAGCTCTCTTAGAACCTCTGTCTTCATGGAAGTAGTTAACTCTTATTCCTCTAGCTATGTATCCTTCTTCTTTAGGAGTTCCAATTTCTTCACCTTTAGCAAGTTTTATTGCAAGTTTGGCTATCTTAGGAAGTGCTTTTCTCATGCCTGCTGCAGAATCAGAAGTTTCTACTACATAAACATCCTTTTTGAACATATCTGCACCTGGATTTTCAATGTACATACCTGTTAAAGCTGGTATATTTAAAGCCTCTTTTACAACTTTAGTTATTGTTCCAGCAGCAACTCCATATCTACCAGCATTAAATGCAGGCCCAGCTATGAAAAGTTGTGGTTCAAAACCTTTTATCATTGCTAAAACTTCTTCACTTGCGCTATCTATATTTTCATTGAAATAACTATCTCCGCACACTACTGTACCAACTATTTCAATATCTTCACCTAATAATTTATCAAGTTGTAAACTTATTGGAGGTAAAGTTTCTGCCACATGTGGCTTAGTATCAGCTTTTTCTTCTCCACCTATACCAGCAAAGAACTGATTAATATAATGTACTGCTCTTAGTTTTCCCATCTCTTAGTTTCACCCCTTTTGCTTTTAGGCATTAAAATTTGCAAAATTCTTCTCTTATACCAGACATTTCTTCTGCTATTTCTTCAACTTCTAAAACCATTTCCATCATACTTATTTGATCTTCATATACAGTTTCATCAAATAATTCTTTCATTTGTTCCTCTACAACGTGGTAGACATTTAATCCTAAGGCAACTCCAGCAAGTGGTCCAGCGAAAGTTGGATCCCCCGCAGTTACTGTTTCGGCTGCAAGACCTGCAGCTTCGGCTTCAGCAGCACCTAGTAAAATCACAACATTTTCAGCTCCGAATTTATCAGCAGCTTCTTTAACTCTGTTTTGATTTTCTAAGTCCATAGCCCCAGCAGCTGTTCAGACAAAGCATTCTGTAGATGAGAAAACAACCTCTGCTCCTTCTACTGTTTTTACACATTCTTCTATCGCAGGTCCTGGTATACCATCACGGTCACCTATTATAAGAACCTTTTTATTACTAAGTAAACTCATAATAATCCTCCTTATTATATTTCTAATTATTTATATATCTATAACATTCATTATGTTTTGATAAATTTATTTACAATCTTTTTAATTGATATTACTCAATCATAATATTACTAAATCGTTTAATGAAATAAGTCTTAATATCCTTTAGCAGTTAAATGACCAAATCCTGTTTCATTAGTTGCACCTGTTATAGCTTGTATTTCAACCTCAATAGTTCCATCAGCTTTTAAGCTTCCATCAGAACCACCAGCTATTACATCTACTACTTCTAAATGACCAATTACCTTATCTAACTTAGGAAGTACTACAACTTGGTTAGCATTTCCACCTGTTACAACAGCATCTGCTCTTACATCTGCATCTGCAAGTGATTGAGAACCTCCATCACGTCCAGCATATTCATCTGTAACTATAACTGTTTTTACACCTTGCATTTCTATTTTTTTACAGTTCATAATAAGGTCAGTATCTGGATTTCCAAAACCTTCTTGTGAAACTATAACTGCATCTAATCCTAAGTATTTACATAACTTAGAAGTCCAGTTTGAAGATCTTTCTTTGTCTGCTAGGTAAACATTTTCATTAGTTATAATTACACCTACAAAATTTATATCTTTACCATGTCTTGCATATAAATCTTCAACTACTCCATTGTTTATATGAACATAACTTGGATTTTTGTCACATGCAGAAACACAGTTACCACTTACAATTGCTCCGTCCATTAATTCTGTTGGATATAATAATGTTGGCACTATTTGTTTTGCATCTACACCATATACATAAGTGTCATGTAATAATCCTTGAGTTTGAAGCATGTAAACATATCCTACTTTTGGAAGTTCTGGATACTCTTTTATTGACTCAAGAAGAGGTTTAGTTTCATATACTGAAACTTCATCTGGAGTAAGATTTCTTGCTGCTTCTCCTAAATACATTGCTGCTTTGAATCCTATCATTCTAACAGCTTTCTCATGAGCATATTGTTTTAAACCATCAATAGGTTCAGCTACTACTACTACATTATTTAATTTAGAAAATGGAGTGTATTTAGCTCCTTCTCCAGTCATATCTACTATACCTTCTTGGAAACCTACTATCTTTCCAGTAGTTACAACAGCTACACCTTTTAAAGCGTGAGTTTTTCCTTCTCCTACAGTGTCAACCTTGGATATGATACCTGGGAATATTCCCCCATCACCTTCAACTTTTACTCTTGGCTCAATAACATCTTTTACAGGTGTTATTCTTACGCTTTCACCTGGACGAGCTAATTCTATATCTATAGACTTAATATGCTCATCTCCACCAATTTCTTGTAGCATCTCTTGCTTATTGATGAATAATACTCCATCTTTCACTTCTGTTACATCACCAAATTGAATATCTTTTATAAAGATTTTCCCTAATTCAAGACGCATACTTGCACCTCCTGTTATTTAATTTTGTATATATGCATTTGAGTTTTTCTCAAAGTTATATCAATATTTTCTAACTTATTTTAAAGATGTTTTCATACTGTACTTTTATGTCTTGATATTTGTTTTATTACTAAAAATTCTTTATCGTAAAAAAAATATTTTATTTAAAATTATTTTTTTAACAAACTAAGACATAAAAATCCTTTTTACTCTACTTCTAGACTTAAATAGATTTTTTTCTTTTATTGTTAACATTATATCAACATATTAAAGGTATTTTTTAATCATGTCTTCTATATTAGGAATTGTAGCATCATCCTTAGTAACTTCGTCTACTTTTTCTCCATCTTTATATATAGCCATAGTTGGAAGCCCTAATACTTTTTGTTTTATAGCTAATCTTCTAGCTTTTGTTGTATCCATTTTACAGAACTTTATTTTATCCCCATAAGTTTCAGCTAATTTATGAACATCTGGCATTAAAGCTTTACAAGGTTCACAACCCTCACTCCAGAAATCAACAAATACAAAACCTTCTGCGTTTAAAACTTCTTCATCAAAAGTACTTTTATCTAAATCTAACATTTTCATGTTCCCCCTTGAAATTTTTATTTTATTTTAATATTTTAAATATTATCCATCGACTTTACTTTACAGATTTTTAGTTTTCAAACTTTTCATCAATGTATTTCTCAGCTACTATAGATGCAATTGCTCCATCATTAGTTGCAGTTACAACCTGTCTTAGAGTCTTAGATCTACAATCACCTGCTGCAAATACACCTGGTATATTAGTTCTCATATCTTCATCAGTTATTATATAACCTTTTTCATCCATATCAACTTTCCCTTTGAATAAATCAGTTTGAGCATCTAATCCAACGAAAACAAATACTCCCATTGTTCCATCTTCTTCATCTGCAAAGTATTCATGAGTCTCCCCAGTAACTTTGTTTTTAAATACAACTGATTCTAATATTCCATCACCTTTTATTTCTTCTATTACTGTATCTAGTAAAAACTCTATCTTTGGATTAGCCTTTGCTTTTTCTTCAACACTTTTAGCACATCTAAACCCTTGTCTTCTATGTACAATCGTTACTTTTCTAGCAAATTTAGTTAAGTACATTGCTTCCTCTAATGCACTGTCTCCTCCACCTACAACAAATACTTCAAAGTCTTCAAAGAAATCTGCATCACAAGTTGCACAATATGAAACCCCTTTACCAGTAAGTTCTTTTTCTCCTGGGCAACCAATTTTTCTTGGTGTTGCTCCTGTCCCTATTATTACTGCTTTTGCTCTATATTCTGCCTTTTGTCCTTTTAAAACTTTTATATCTCCATCTAGCTCAGTATCTACAATGTTGTCTCTTAACATTTCTGCTCCGAACTCTTTACATTGCTCAACCATTCTAGCTATTAGACTTGGTCCTGTTGCATTTGGAACTGACCCTGGATAATTTGCAATTTCATGTGTTATTACAATTTGCCCACCAGTCTTATCTTTTTCTAGGATTAGAGTTTTCATCTTTGCTCTTGCTCCATAAAGACCTGCTGCAAGTCCTGCTGGTCCTGAACCAATTATTACTAAGTCATACACATTTTCCATCTTGACTTATCCTCCCTAATTAAATTTCTTACTTTTATTTAATATTAAATCATATTTAATATTTAGACTTTTTTAATAACTTTTTAACAAACTCATTTATTCATACTGCATTCTTTGTATTGTATTATAAAATATATCATAGTCAATTACTCTAAAGTCATCTTGAACACTTTCTGTCCATCTTGGAGTCTTTTTATTATTCTGAAATTTACTTGCAGTGATGATTGCTTCTTCAATTAAGGTTAAAGAGTTTATATCCAAACGATTTCCTTGTTTTAGTATAACTGTTCTGTAAGGTGTTTCATTTGGTTTTACACTCCCATATAGTGGATGAGATAAAAGTTCATATCCTTCATGTATCAAATCTCTACTTGTTTCTAAGATTCCAATGTAAGTTGTATCTTTAAATAAAACTTCTCTGTCTTGAACTTCTTCTTTTACTTTTGGATTATTTGTAATTATTATCATTTTTTTACTCTCTTTCAAATTTTTATTTATTACTCGATAAATAAAAAACAGGAAAAACAAATCTCCCAATTTGTCTTCCCTGTTAAAATCATTTTCAGAGACCCGTCCAAATACAGTCATCTTTACCTGAGAATTTCATTTAATCTTCTGGGTATGTAAGATTAAATTTGTCCCTTCGGTCGCTTTTTTATAAAGCAGTCTCCCATACTCTTCGCCCGGATTATTATATTTTCAGAAAATTGAAAAGTTAGCAATTTATCTTTTATTTTTATAAATAGCTTTTTTCTATCTCTGTTGACTTAAGTATATAAACATTCTATAAAATTTGCAATAGTTTTTTTATATGTATTTTGTATACATTTTTACTTTTTTTTCCAAATGTTGATATTACATATTTCCCGTATTTTCTTTTTTTTTTAAGTACAAATCTTTTTTGGTTTATTATTTCAGATTAATTAAAAATATAACCATTTTTGTAAGAAAGGTATATTTTTTTAATTCTTGCTCTTACAGAATGTATTTCTCATAATTTTTTACAAATTGATGTCATTTATTTCATCAAACCATGATTTTACATCATCTATAACAGATTTTATACACTCATTATCAAATGGAGAATATAGATTTCCTATACTTACAATATCTAAAAACGACTTTGTTCCTCCTACTTTACAGATGTTTATATAATCATTCCATCCAGATTCTTTATCTTTAATCATTTTATCCCAGAATTGTAATGCACAAATTTGAGCTAATGCATAGTCTATATAGTAAAAAGGATTTTTAAATATGTGACCTTGTTTAAACCACCAACAACCTCGTTCTAAAAAAGGATTATCATCATAATTTCTATGTGGTAAGTATTTTTTCTCTAAAAATCTCCATATTTCTTTTCTTTTTGATTTGTCGATATTAGGATTTTTATAAATATAATGCTGAAATTCATCAACAACTACTCCATAAGGTATAAATTTAATTGCAGACGATAAATGAGTAAACTTGTATTTATCTGTATCTTCCTTAAAAAATAACTCCATCCATGGCCATGTTATAAATTCCATACTCATTGAATGAATTTCGCAACTATCCAGTGTCGGAAAATTAATCTCTGGCATCTCAATCCATCTGGACATATACAATTGAAATGCATGACCTGCCTCATGCGTCAATACATCTATATCATCAGATGTTTGATTAAAGTTAGAAAAAATAAATGGCGACTTATAGTCAGGTATATAGGTACAGTATCCACCAGCCCCTTTTCCTTTCTTTGTTTCTAAATCCATAAGTTCATTTTCTAACATAAAATTAAAAAATTCATCAGTTTCTTTAGATAACTCAGCATACATTCTTTTTCCATTTTTAATTATGTATTCTGAATTTCCCTTTAAAGTTGCATTTCCTGTTAAAAATTCTAAGTCTTCATCTATGTAACTCAAAGATTCTAAGCCTATTCTCTTAGCTTGCTTTTCATAAAGTTCATCAGCTAGTGGCACAATATATTTTAGTACTTGTTTTCTAAAATTTTCAATCCTATCTTCTCTGTAATTACTTCTCATCATTCTAATATATCCAAGCTCTACAAAGTTTTCAAAACCTAGTTTTTTTGCTATTTTATCTCTAAGTTTAACTAATTTATCAAATATATCATCAAATTTAGATTCATTTTCTTCAAAGAAATTATAATATGCCTTATTTGCTAATTCCCTTGTTTTTCTAGACTTAGAACTCATAAATATTCCCATACCAGATAAGTTTCTTTCTTCTCCTTCAAACATTATCTGTGCAGATGCTAAAAGTTTAGTATACTCTGAACACAATTTATTTTCTTCTTGTAATTCCTTTATTATCTCTTTGGAAAAACTTTTTAAAGAATAATCTACTATTGTAAAAAATTGTTCTCCAAATTCTTTTTTTAAATTAGTTTTAAATTTTGAATTTACTATAATATTATAAAAATATGAATTTAATTCTTCATATAAAGGCATGTATTCGTCCCAATAATTTTTTTCCTCTTGATAGAGTTTATTAAGAGTATTTATACTGTATCTTATGGATGCTATGTTTGACAACGTTTCTATTTTATTTCTCAACAAATTAATTTTATGTATATTTTCTTGTTGTTCATCATAACAACAAGAATTATCTATTTCTTCTACACACTTTAAAAATTCTTTTTTTATACTATCATAATTTGGTCTTTCATACTTAAACTCTGAAAACTTCATTTAAAACTCTCCTTCATAAATTTGTTCTTTATATTATAAATATAGTTTTATATGTATTACATGCTATTATTTACATGCATTATATACTACTATGACTTTATAAATCATTATTTTGAATAATATTTACATTGTAATCATGTTGAATAATAACATATGATTATTCTAATTACAATATTTTATAGAATAAAACTAATCACTGTGCAAACTTTAATAAAATTTTCATATAAAGCTACTATCATTTATAATAGAAGCTTATATCTATATCAAAATGCAAACGATACCATTTTTTACAGTTAACATTTATACACTTATAAAAGATACAATATTACATGAATATGTTATATAAGTAATAATTTTATCAAAAAATTAATACTATTAAACTTTCTAAATTCCTTATCTCTTGGTATAATAATATACACATTAAATTTTCTACTGAAATTTTGTTCAACACTAGCTGTGCCAACGTTTTCATTAGAAAATTAAGGATATAATTTACTGGAGGTTGATATGTACAAATTAATCGCACTAGATATTGATGGAACAATATTAAATACAAAAAGAAAAGTTACTCCTGAAGTATTTGAATCTATTCAAGAAGCAAAGAAGGCTGGAGCTAAAGTAGTTATAACAACAGGTAGACCCCTTCCTGGTGTCAAGGGACTTTTAAACCAATTAAACCTAACAGACGAAGGTGATTATGTTATATGCTTCAATGGAGCTATAATTCAAGAGGTTAAAAGTGAAAAAATAATACATGATGTAGAGATGACTTTAGATGACTTCGATTTTATATACAACAATGTTTGTAAAAAATATAATACCAAAATACACATAAATACAATGACAAATTTAGTCACGCCAAACGAAACGCCTGGTAAGTACACACTTCATGAAGCTAAATTAAACGATATAGAAGTTAAATATATACACAAAGATAAAATTGATAAATCTATTAAAATCTGTAAGGTCATGATAGTTGATGAACCAGAAAGATTAGAAGAAATTATAAAACAACTTCCTAAGAATTTATTCAATAGATATACTATAGTAAGGTCTGCCCCTTTTTATTTAGAATTTTTAGGTAAAACTACTAATAAGGGTACTGCACTTCAAACATTATGTAACAATCTAAATATACCTATAGAAAATGCTATTGCTGTTGGTGATGAAGAAAATGACCAACATATGATAAAATATGCAGGACTTGGTGTGGCTATGGGAAATGCACGTAGTAGTATAAAAGAAATTGCTGATTATGTTACTGATACCAACAATGAAAATGGAGTTGCAAAGGTTATAAACAAATATATACTTAATAAAGCTATCTAAATATCTAAAAAAAACTAAAAATATCCCTTTAGATTTAAATCCATCTCATATATATGTCAAGTACTAATAGTGTATATTACTTGTATTGTATAGAGATTTTGTCTAAAGGATATTTTTAGTTTTTGATAGATATATTCTTATACTAATACTTTTTGTTCAAGTTTAAATATTTTATATGACTCTACTATTGCTTCATTAATATCCAAACAATATATATCTTCATCATCTGATAATCCTGCTTCTTTTGTCCACATATCAAAATCATTCTTCGTCCAGAAGAAATTCATTACATTTCAGCAACTTGCTGCCCAATTTGAATGCTTATCAAGGTTTATATGAAGCACTCTTAAATCTGGATTGTTTACATATTCAATTTTTTCATCTTTTATAAATATTTCTACTTCTTTGCCTGTGGCACTACAGATAGAATTTATTCTTACATCTTGATTAAATGTACAAGAAGTCCCTATCGCATCTATAGCACACATTGCACTAAAGCTTCTATTATCACTTAATGTAACTTTATGATTAGTAGGTAATGCTGATACTGGATATATAAAATTTATACTATCTTCATCAACAACCATTATATTTTTATCAATAAAATGTTTTAGTGTAGTTTCTATATACTCTTTTTCTAAATTTAAATTTTCACTTATATGTCCAATTACTTCTTTAAGTGTAACACTAGAACATTTATCTATTATCATATCCATAATATATATTCTTATTTTTCGTTGTGTGTCATCTAAACTATTGTATTTTTCTATTTGACTCATTTCCACTCCTCTTTAAACATCATAACATTTTGACAAAATGTCAGTTAATTTATTCTTATATTCTTCATATTCTTGGCTCCCTCTAGCTCTAGGTCTTGGAATATCTATATTTATATCGTCAAGAATCCTTCCCTTATCCCTTGACATTACTATAACTCTATCACTCATATATACAGCTTCATCAACATCATGAGTTACCATTAATGCAGTTATTTTCTTTTTGGTCCATATTCTTTCAAGTTCTTCTTGTAAGTTTTGTCTCATTTGAAAATCAACTGCTCCTAGTGGTTCATCCATTAATAATACTTCAGGATTACATGCTAAAGCTCTTATCATAGCAACTCTTTGTTTCATTCCTCCAGATAATTGATGAGGAAACAGCTTTTCTTTCCCTTTTAAATCAGACATAACCAAAAGTTCTTCCAACATTTCTTCTCTCTTTTCTTTTGGTATTTTCTGCTGTTTCATAGGAAATAGAACATTGCCTCTTATAGTCTTCCATGGAAATAGAGCGTAGTTTTGAAATATAAAAGCTCTATCTATATCTGGTTTTTTAACTTTTTTATCATTTATAAAAACATCTCCACTTTCTGCCTTTTGAAATCCACCTATTATAGTAAGTAAAGTTGTTTTTCCACATCCTGATGGCCCTAAAAGACAAACAAATTGACCATTTTCTATATCTATACTTATATCTTCCAAAACCTTTGTATGTACTTTGTTATTTACAAATGTTTTATTTATATCTTTCACACTTAATTTCATTAATCTGCAAACCTCCATCTACAAAGGATTTTATTTATAAATTTTAGTACTCTATCTATTATAAATCCTATTAAGGCTGCAAATATCATAAGCCCAATTAATACATCTGTATGCATCAATGTCTGAGCTTGTACCATAGAGTAACCGAGACCGGCACTCGTAGCTATGAACTCGGCTCAGATAACAGACATCCAACCTGTACTTATGGCAATTCTCGAACCAGTCAATATATCTGGAAGAGATGCTGGTACTATTACATTTGCAAATATTACAATTGGTGATGCCCCCATACTTCTAGCAGCATTATAATAATCCTTTGATATTGCTCTTACACCTTGAATAGTATTTAAAATTATAGGAAAAACTCCTGAAAAAGCTATTAAAAATATTGTTGGGCCATCTCCTATACCAAACCATACTATTGTAAGAGGAACCCATGCCATTATAGGAACTTGTCTTACAGAATCTACTACTGGAGATAAAAGCTTTTCAAAAGTCTTAGAAAATCCCATAATAAATCCTATTGGAAGTCCAAACAATAATGCATACATAAATCCTTTAAGCACTCTTTGAAGTGTTATAAGTAGATTAGTCACTGTCTCTGCATCTGTCACACAGTAAAAGAAACCTTTTATTACATCTACTGGCATTGGGAGTAATAAAGAACTCCCTATATCTTTTGCTGCAAAATGCCAGGCTAAAAATATAATAACTAAGAGTATTATTTTATATAAAATATCCATACTACTTTTAGATTTTTTCTTAGCTATTCTATCTCCTCTATCTTTAGAAATTTTAATTTCCAACTTCTTATTTCCTCCATATCTATATTTCTTATATTCTTATACTCTTTTAATGCTTTCTTAAAAATAGTTTCATTCTTTAAATCATCAACACTTTTATTGTATAGTTTTATAAAATCACTATACGACTTATTTTTCTTAAACTCCTTATTCACAACTAATACATAGGTATCATAGTCCCCTAACTTAGCTGTAGATTTTTTTTCTCCTTCTAATCCAATTGCTTTTATACAGTCTATTACAACACCATCTACTAAATTACTTTCCAGTCCATATGCTAGTGCCGTACCTAATAATGGAGAAATTTTTATATTTTCATAGTATTTTTTTACTAATTCAGATTGATAATTTCTATTTTGAATTATTCCTATCTTTTGAGGATTATTCTTCTTTAATAAAAATATATCTGAATTTTGAACTACTGTACCAACAATTTCAAACTCACTAGTTGCATTTACATACTGTTTTGCTGCATCTTTACATATGATTGCTATATCTATTTCCTCTGAACTCAGAGCCCATTGCATTGTACTTGCTCAGCAATCATTAATTGTAAAAGTCTCCATTACATCACTTACTTTTATATTTTCAAAGTAATCTTTATTTATCATATAATTTATTACAAAACCAGAGGTATCATCAGATACCCCTATTCTTAATTTTCCTTTTATTTCTTCTTTATCTTCAAAATTAAAAAATATTATAAATATACTTCCTAAAATAATGATAAAAAGTATTATTATATTTTTTATTCTCTCCATTTATTTATAATACCTTTGCTTTCCAATCTTCATAGCTCATACCTTCTGGAAACTCTGGATTAACTTTTTCTTTTATAAACTTATCAAAATCGTCTGCCCCACAAGAATCTAATAAACTTGTATCAATTGTATCTTCATATTTAGGTATATCATCTAGTGCCTTTAAATCTTTATACATTTGTAAATTGTTTTTATATTCTTCTCCTGTAACTTTCCAAGTAAGAGTTCTTCCTTCTCCAACTGTCTTTTTATAAATAGTTCTAAGTGCAACTTCTTCTTCTACATTATAATATTTTGCAAATATTTTAGCTGCTTCTGCTGGATTTGTATATATATATTCTATTGCTTTAGTATGAGCTAAAACCAATTGTTTTGCTAAATCTGGATGCTCTTTTATAAAGTTTTTATTCAATGAGAATGAGCAACAGTTATATTCTTTATCATTAGCTTTTTCTTTATATTGAGTTGATGCTATTATTTTTCCTACTCCATCATTTTCAGCTACAGAACCCCAAGGGTCACAAGATGTAAATGCTTGTATCTTTCCAGTTTTAAGAGCTAAATATTTGTCTTTATCTGAATCCATATTTACAACTTCATATTTTGATGGATCAGTTGGTAATCCTGTTTCTGGTCCATAATCACTCGTCCACAAGAAATCACTCATATCTGTTGCAATTTTTTTACCTACTAAATCCTTAGGCTCTTTTATATCATTTGAAACTATTAGATATTCAGACCCACCTGTGTGATTATTTGCTGCTATTGTTATTGGTGAACCTTTAGGTATGGCTCCTACTAGCCCCTTTGTTCCTATATAACCAGCATCCATCTTTCCTGCTGCCATGGCTTCAGGAACTTTACCATTCCCAACAGTTTTTACATTAAGACCTAAATCTTTATATATTCCTGCTGCTTCTGCTACTGGTCCAGCTGTCATATGGTCACAATTATAATACCCTACTGTTATCGCATAATCATCCTTTCCAGCTTTTTTCCCCTCTTCTTTCGGTTTACTGCTACATCCAGTTAGTATAGATGCTCCCATTACACTAACTAAAATTAATGCTTGAATCTTTTTAGATACTTTCATTTCAATTACCCACCTTTTATGTATTATTTTTAGCAACACTTGTCCATATCTTCTCCAAATAAATCGACAAGTTTTTTACCCTCTACTCTATAAATAGCGTATCCTACATTGCCATTTTTAGAACCTGACACTATTACTTCTATTGGTGGCTTCTCATCAATATTTTTAAAAGTTATAGTTTGATTCTCTATAGGTGCTGGTATTGGTTTTGTTATATAATGACCATCTTTATCAGAAACTACCACTACCATTTCATTTGAATTATTACCTTTTTTATATATAACTACTAAATCTTTTTTTCCATCATTATTTAAATCTTCTTCAGCACAAGTTATTATATCTTCCCTATGATTTTTCTTGAAATATTTTAATGTTTCTTGATTTACATTTGGAATAGAGTCATTTTGTTTAAGGTTATCATCCACTACCCTTGATAAAACTATTAATGCAATTACTACACATGATATTATAACTACCTTTTTAAGCATGATTTCCTATGACCTCTTTCATCTTTGGTATTACTGCTTTAAGTGCAAATAAAATAATTAAAATAGTGCATATATATTCAAAACTATCTGGTATATTTAACATTAGTTTATTTGCTAATTGTATTGAAGAATTTGTTGTCTCTAAATTCACAGTATTGTTGTTTGCCAAAAGTAAATTTGTTATATAACCTATTATTATTGAACAGAGTGTCAGCGTAACTGAATATATAACAACAGTTCTTTTTCCAATAAGTTTACACATACTTATAAGTTCTGGTAAGTTTGTCGCTGCCCCAGCTATCAAAAATGTTATCGCTATCCCAGGAGATGCTCCACTTGCAACAAGAGCTGCTATAAATGGAATATGTCCTACAGCACACACATACATAACACATGCAAGTATTGATATACTTCCAAGAGATAGTAAACCTGGATTTCCTAAATATTTTTGAATTATACTATTTGGAAAAATTGTTGTTATAAATCCCGCAAAAAGCATCCCCATTATTACATATTTACTAATAGTAAGTGCTAACTCTCCAAAAGACCATTTAAGCCCATCAATCATATTTTCTATAAAGCTTTTCTTTTCTTCTTCTAATTCTATAGCTTCTTCATCTGAGTCATTTTGCAGAAATAATTCTTCTTTTCCAAAAGTATTCCCCAAAACGCCTACTAAAAATGGTACTAAAAATCCAGATATAAGATAAATGATTGTAATTTTAGGTCCCAAAAGACCTAAGCAAAGAACTACAGCTATTGGATTTATTATTGGAGTTGATGTCATAAAGGCAAGTACTGGCCCTAAGTATGCTCCCGAATAGTACATACTTATTCCAAGTGGTATTACACCACAACTGCAAATTGGTAAAAACATTCCTGAAATAGTGCTTTTAATCAAAGATGAAAACTTCTTATTTCCAAGTTGTTTTTGAAACCTTTTTGGCGTTAAAACATTGTGAAGAACTCCTGCCAATATAAAACTTATCATAAGCCATCCCGATGCCCCATTTAGTGTAACTATAGAAGCTACTACAGTGTTTTTCACTCCACTTAAAACAATTTCTATTATATTCATTTTTACTGCTCCTAATTTTTAAACTTTTAACTATTATTTATAGCTTCTACTATTGCCTTTTCGATGGTATCTTTATTTAATCTATCGTACTTCTTTTTTTGGTTTATTATTAATGTTCCTTTTGTTATGATTCCATACTTCTTGACATATGAGAAATCTTTACCTGCTTGGTAAAGTTTTACTTCTAATTTATTAGTATACTTCTCAGACATTTTTTTTATAAACACTCCATGCTCATCACAAGATGGTCAGGTATTTATGAATTCAACTAAAATTTTGTCCATTTCTCCATCCCCTACTCTAAACAATTTATCTTTTACTTAAAATAATCCACAGAAAAATTTTTCTATGGATTGTATACCTCAAGATTTTATAATGTTATAACTTGGTCCACACCTGCACCACCTAAACAAGCATATAAATTTGGGAAACATCCAATTGTAGCTCCATCGACCAAGTTATCCTCTATGCCTCTTTCTATAGCGCACTGGTCACAAGCCATTATTATCATATCTGTCTTTTCATGTAATTTACTTAATTTTTCTCCTACTGGATTACCTTTAGACAAAAATAAGGTATTATCCATAAAGAAAAACATCCCTAGGACATCTACTCCATGAGTTCCTTGTTCTAATTGTGGTATTATCATTTTGTCTAGAATTTTTTGTGTGTTAGTACTACTAAAAATATAAGCTACTTTCATTTTTATTCCCCCTATACTTTTTTTTCTAAATTTTATACAAAATTTTACATATGTAATTATATTATAAGTTTATTCGTATTTATCTGTAAAATTGATAATAACTATATTATGAAAGTTGTATATAGTATTTATCTATATTTATTTAATTATTTTTTGGTTATTTTGTCCTTTCAGTTAACTTTAATAAATAAAAAATAGATTACTTAAATTTATCTAACTTATTTAAGTAATCTATTTTTTATTTATCATATTATTAAATTAAACCTGTTTAATACTTTTTTATTGAATTTATTTTAATACTGTTTTATATGTTTCTTAAATTTTTCATACTTATATCAAGAGCTTTCACTGAGTGTGTAAGCGCTCCCACAGAGACAACATCAACACCAATTTTTCCTATAGATTCTATTGTATCTAAATTTACATTTCCAGAAAACTCTACAACTGCTCTCCCATTTATCATTTCTACAGCTTTTTTTGCTGTCTCCAAACTCATATTATCTAACATTATTATATCTGCTTTAGCTTCTATAGCTTCTTTTACCATCTCTAGAGTTTCCACTTCTACCTCTATTTTTCTGACAAAAGAAGTGTTTTTTCTAGCTAATTCAACTGCATTTTTAACACTACCTGCAGCTCCAATATGATTATCTTTGAGTAATATTCCATCAGATAAATTAAATCTATGATTACATCCTCCACCTACTTTTACAGAATATTTATCTAAAATTCTAAGATTTGGTATTGTTTTTCTACTATCTAATAGTTTAGTATTTGTACCTTCAAGCTTTTCCACATACATACTTGTAGCAGTAGCTATCCCGCTCATTCTTTGTAAATAATTTAACGCTACCCGTTCTCCCACAAGTAAGTTTCTAGTATTTCCAGTTAATACAGCTATCTTTTCACCATTATTTACCCTATCGCCATCATTTTTATACAATTCTATCTCTACATCTCCAAGTATTTCAAAAACCCTTTTAAACACACCTAAACCCGCTATTATACCATCTTGTTTACAAATTAAATCTACAGTAGACTTAGAATTTTCATCTACAATAGAATTAGTTGTTATATCCTCACTTGGAACATCTTCTATTAAAGCATCTTGTATCATTTTATCAATAATCAAATAATTCATCGCCAAAATCCTCACTTGTTCTTTCGATTTCTTTTATAACTAATATTTTATTCTCTTCCTTTACCTTTTCTACATCCACATCTATATCTGGTACATCTATAAACTTCACTTCTATACTCCCTATAACTGAGTTTATATTTTTAGCTGCTCTTTTTGAAAATACAAGACCTTCAAGTAGTGAATTGCTTGCTAGTCGATTAGCTCCATGAACACCCGTACAACTAATTTCACCTACTGCATATAGATTTTCCATAGATGTTTTTGAATCTAAATCAACATGTATACCGCCCATGAAATAATGTTGTGCAGGAGATACTTTTATATATTCTTTGGTTATATCTGTTCCTCTATTTAAACACTCATTGTATATAAAAGAAAATCTATTGATTAAATACTCACTATCTAAGTGTGTTGCATCTAAATACACATAAGGTAAATCATCTCTTTCCATTTGTTCAAAAATAGCTTTTGAAACTACATCTCTTGGAAGAAGTTCATCTACAAATCTTTCTTTATTTTTATTTAAAAGCTTAGCCCCTTCTCCCCTTAAAGATTCAGATATAAGCATCCTTCTACCTTCACTATTTTCTTCATAGAAAGCTGTTGGGTGTATTTGAATATATTCTAAATTTTCTATTTTAATATTATTTCTTAATGCTATAGCAATTCCATCACCTGTAAGATGTCTTTGATTGGTAGAATTTTTAAAAAGTCCACCAATTCCACCTGTAGCTAAAACTACTACCTTTGAAAAGATATGAATTTCTTTTTGAGACTTAAAAATTCTAGCTCCTATACACTTATTACCATCTTTTAATATATCTAAAAGATAAGCATCTTCTATAAGGGTTATGTTTTCCCTAGTTTTAGCTTCTTTCAATAGCGTCTTAAAAACAACCTCTCCTGTATTATCTTTGCTATGAACTATTCTATTTACGCTATGAGCTCCCTCTCTTGTATAATCTATCTCTCCATTTTCTTTGTCTAAGGGCATACCATAGTCTACTATTTGACCTACATTTTCTATAGATTCATCTGCAAGAACTTTAACTGCTTCAACCTTATTTTTATACTGCCCAGCCTTCATTGTATCTTCTACAAAAGATTCTATATCATCAATATTTCTAGCAGTTGAAATTCCACCTTGTGCAAGATATGTGTTATTGTTTTCAATTGTAGATTTTGATACTACTAGTACATTTAAATTTTTATCCAAATTTAATGCACAATATAATCCCGAAACACCACTTCCAATTATTAAAACATCCTGTTCTAAATTCATAAGTCTATCCCTCTATCCTTCTGCTAATCTGTGCATATTAAGCAGTGAATTTAAAGCTTTTTCCATAATTTCAGCTTCTACAATAACTTCGTTTTCCATATTTTTAAGAGTACTATATAAATTCTCTAATGTTGTTTTTTTCATATCTGTACATAGTATTCTTCCACCAGGAATATAAAAATTTTTATTAGGATTGTTTTTCTTTAATTCATGTAAGATACCCTCTTCAGTTGCTATTATAAAATCTGTATTTTTGCTGTTAGTCGCATATTTTATTATTCCTGATGTACTACCTACATAATCCCCTAAGTCTCTTATTTCTTTTTTACATTCTGGATGTACCAATACTTCTGCATCTTTATACTTTTCTTTTAATTCAATTATTTCTTCAGCTTTTATATTGTTGTGATATTTACAATATCCATCCCAAAATATAAATTCTTTATTAGGGAATTTTTCTGCAATATATCCTCCTAAGTTCTTGTCTGGAAGGAATATAATTTCTTTATTATCTATGTTTTCTAATATTTTAATTGCACTAGATGATGTAACTGAAACATCACAATGTGCTTTAACTTTAGCTGTAGAGTTTATATAACATACAACCAAAGCATTTGGATACTGTTGTTTTAGTTTTATCACGCCTTCTTCATCTACCATATCTGCCATAGCACACCCAGCGTTACTTACTGGCATCAATACAGTTTTTTCAGGTGATAATATCTTAGCACTTTCTCCCATAAATCTCACACCACAAAATACAACCACTTCTTCTTTACAATCTCTAGCGATTTCACTTAAGTAATACGAATCTCCAACTGCATCTGCTAATTCTTGTATTTCTGGTGGTTGATAAAAATGAGCAAGTATTATTGCATTTTTTTCTTTCTTTAGCTCTTTGATTTGATATGTTAAATCTTTATCCATAATTGCACCGCTTTCTATATGTACTAGTGTATATACACCTGTAAATTCATTATATCACTTGACTATTTTTTCTTCAAGAATTTTAGACCTCTTAATATTGTTAAGATATAGACACTTACACTATCAATTAATTTATCATTTTTTTATATCTATTTAAATTATTTTTTTTGTATTTTTTAATTTTTTGTAGAATATTATCAGAATATTTTTTATATTCTTTCTTGCTATAATATTGAAAATTTTTCCAAATACATGTATACTAAGTACATGATTATGTATATGTATTTATTTCTGAAATTATATTAGTTTTAATACTTTATAGAATTTGTAAGCACTTTAAGGATAAAATCTTATAAAAACTTACACATTCAGACAATATGTATACAGAATCCAAAAAAATTTTATAAATGGGGTGATGTTATGACAACGTTCTTAATTGGTTTGGCTATTTTACTAATAGGAGGTGCTTTATATGGCGCTTATTGTGAAAAAGTATTTGGCCCAGATGACAGAAAAACACCTGCACTTGCTCAGAGTGATGGAGTAGACTATGTTCCAATGAAAAAATGGAAAAATAGTCTTATTGAGTTGCTTAATATAGCTGGTACAGGACCGATTTTAGGACCTATACAAGGTATTTTATTTGGTCCTATTGCATTTATACTAATTCCTATTGGTTGTGTATTGGGGGGAGCTTTACATGACTATATGAGTGGAATGATTAGTATAAGAGAAAAAGGAGCACAGATGCCTTCTCTTATAAGCAGATTTTTAGGTAATAAGGTCTTTCAAGTTTATAATATATTCCTTTGCCTATTAATGCTTTTGGTTGGTGCAGTTTTTATTTATACACCTGGCGATTTGGTAGTTACTCAAATTTTAAATATGAAATCAACTATCAATAATCCAGTCGTTTGGATAGTTTATGGAATCATCTTTGTATATTATTTATGTGCAACACTATTTCCAATTGATAAAATAATAGGAAAAATATACCCAGTATTTGGAGCCATTCTACTTTTATCTGCTGCTGGTGTTGGAATTGGAATATTTACACAAGGTTATGACTTAGCTAATTTAAGCCTAGCAAACTGGAAAGGCATCCATCCTAATGGAATTCCTCTTATCCCTACATTCTTTGTTACAGTTGCTTGTGGTATTGTTTCTGGATTCCACTCAACTCAAGCTACTCTTATAGCAAGATCAGTTTCAAATGAAAAAGAAGGTAGAAGCACTTTTTATAATATGATGATTTTAGAAGGTTTAATTGCAATGATTTGGGCTGCAGCTGCTATGGGTATTTACAACAAAGGAATACCTAGTGAATTAATAGGTTCTCCTGATGTAATAGGTTTAGTTGCTAGAGACTTACTTGGTTCTGTTGGTGGTATTATAGCTATAATAGGTGTTATTGTTTTACCAATAACTTCTGGAGATACAGCTTTAAGATCTTTAAGATTAATGCTTGCAGATTACTTCCATTATGACCAAAAAGAAAAGAAACATCGTGTTATATTATCAATCTGTATATTTATTCCTGTTATAGCCATCCTTATATTTGCAAAACTTAGTGCTTCTGGATTTAATATACTATGGAGATATTTCTCTTGGAGTAACCAAACTATTGCTATATTCGCCTTTGCTATGATTACAGTTTATCTTATAATAAAAGAAAAAAATTACATCATAAGCTTAATCCCAGGTATGTTTTATTCTTTTGTAATTTCTAGTTATATATTCAATGCTCAAATTGGATTTAACTTAAGTATAAATATATCATATATTTTAGCTACCATTTTTACTGTTTTATATGCAGTTTTAACTGTATACTATGGCAGAAAACTAAAAAACAAAACGGATACAAATTTAGCTAGCTAAATATAAAATATTATTAGATTTTTATTAAAACTTTTAATTTTAAATAACTCAATAAAAAAGAGGCTGTCTCAAAATAGAGATTAGCCTCTTTTTTATTAAATACATTAATAAATAAACAGCTATCTTTTATTGGAATATTTATCCTATATATCTAATATAAATAAATAAAAGATTTAAAATAATCTACTTGTTTATATACTCAAAATAATTTTTTGGAGGAATACTTATGAATAATAAATTACATGAACTAGAAAAAAATTTACCAGAAACATCTTGTTCTTTTTGCACACACCTTTCATTGAAGGGGCCCAGCCTAGATTACAGATATGATATTAAATGTGTTATTTCAGATACCAAACCTGATTTTAGAGGATGCTGTGAATATTTTGAGCCTGAGTATACAGACTTAAATACAGGAGATTTAGACAATCTATACATAAACTTTCTTGAGACATGCCTTAAGGTAAAATATAATGATTATATTAATTCTATGTACTGGAAGTTGTTTAGAGAAAGAACTTTACTAGAAAATAACTTTAAATGTTCTATATGTGGTTCAACTGAAAATATTGATGTATATCATGTTAATAAAAATTTAGGAAGAGAAACTTCTGAAGATGTAATTGTTAAATGTAAGAAATGTAATTGTAAATAAGTGTATAAAATTTAAATAACTTCACATAATAAGTTTAAATAAAAAACTTAGGAGGTTATTTATGAAAAATAATAATTTAAATTGTGACGCTACTAACTGTGCTTATAATACTAGTGGATATTGCTATGCTGGTAGCATAAAAGTAGATGGAATGCAAGCAACTACTACAGGAAATACTTATTGTGCTTCTTTTGAAGACAAATATACATCTGGAATAACTAGTCGTTCTAATGACACTAACCAAGTTGATACAGATAATATTCATTGTGAAGCTGTAAAATGTAAATACAACAAAAATGAACTTTGCAAAGCTGAAAAAGTTCATATAAACTCAGGAAATGCAAGTTGTGAAACTTTTGAAATGAAATAATTTCATTGATATTTAACTATATAGTGTTTATAAAAAATAAAATGGAACCTATAAAACAGACACCTTTTAAAAGATATCTATTATTATAGGTTCTTTTTTACAATTAAATCATTATGTATTAGTAAATTAATGTCATATAAATTATCATCTTGAGGTAAACTTTACACCAAATATATCCATAAGGAACATAAATATTGGAACTCCAATTAATAATCCCCATACTCCTAAATAATGCTCTCCCACAAGTAAAATAATGAAAACAAAACAAACTGGAAGTTTTGTTCTATTTGACATCAACTTAGGATTTAATATATATGTTTCCACTGCATGCACTATACAAATCATAGCCAAAACGCCAAATACTTTTGCTATCCCTCCTATATTAAGGGCTATTACTGTTAATGGAATTAGAGACACTATAACTCCAGCTACAGGAATAAGACCCAAAACAAATATCATAAGCCCTAAAGCCCATATTTGAGGAAAACCCATAAATCCTAAAAAAATCATAGAAACAATAGAATTTATAAATGCAATCATTACTTGTACTTTCATTACATCTCCAAAATTTTTCACAAAACTTTTTCCAAAGAATACAAGAGAATTATAGATAAAAGAAATCTTACTTTCTGCAAGTTTATTTCCAAATTTTTTAATATCATTTTTTTCAAGTAAAAGCAGTAAACTCAGTAAAAAAGCTAGTAATATATTTATCCCAAAACTTCCAACTTTAGTTGCTGCTGATGCTATTAACAATCCTGCCTGTGAAATATATTTATTAAAATCCAACTTTGAAACAATAGGATAAATCTTTGGTCCTAAAGATTGAGCAAATTGATTTACATCAAAATTACTTAAAATCCTGCTTAACTCTGTAAGTTGAACTATAATTATTGGCACAACTGCATAACTAATCAATACTAATAATATAGCAAATAATGAATATAATACTATAATTATCAATGAATCAGGAACATATAAAGAAAATAATTTCCTAATTCTTTTTCTTATGGAAACTAATAAATTATAAAAAACAAAAGTCATTATAAATGTTAAAAGCACCATATTTAACATATACCAAAATGTAATTAAAATAATCACTACCACAGATATAGAAACAATCTTATATTTTGAACTATCAGATGTCAATTC
>NZ_JAGWCS010000017.1:0-52500 GCF_020657705.1 Clostridioides sp. ZZV15-6598
GTATTTAGAGATTATTTAACAATCTCAAGCTATAAAAATAGAATTATTTACACAAAAGTTAAATAGTTTGTATAGAGTTAGATTTATATAGTATAATACATAGTGTAAATAATTAAGAAGTTATCGAACAGGAGGATAAAACTGTGTTAGATATAAATTCTTTTTTAAATGAATTTTTTAATATAATATTAAGAATGAGTATATATGATTTAATTGACATATCCATAGTAGCATATATTTTTTACAAAATATTTATGTTTATAAAAGACACAAGAGCAGAACAAGTATTTAAAGGTATAATATTTCTTTTGCTAGCAACTCAACTTAGTAACACTTTTAAATTGCATACCGTTTATTGGATATCTCTTAAGGCCCTGGATTATGGAGTTATAGCAGCTCTTATAATTTTTCAGCCAGAATTTAGAGCAGGACTTGAACATATAGGAAGAGCAAAGTTTAATTTATTTGGAAAAAATGTAAATACTTCAGAGGAAACTCTTAATAGAACTATAGAAGAGATTGTAGAAGCTTTATATTCACTTTCTAGACAAAAAATAGGAGCTCTTATCATAATGGAGAGAGAAACCAGAATAAGTGATATAATAAATACAGGAACTATAATTGATGCTGAAATTTCTAGGCAATTATTGATAAATATATTTATACCAAATACACCATTACATGATGGAGCTGTTGTAATTAGAGATTCTAAGGTAAAGGCGGCTGCATGTTTCTTGCCGTTGACGGAGAGTAAGGATTTAAGCAAAGATTTAGGTACTAGACATAGAGCTGGAATAGGTGTAAGTGAAGTCTCTGACTGTATAACACTAATTGTATCAGAGGAAACTGGAGGCGTATCAATCGCTAAAGCGGGTAAGTTATATAGAGATATTTCTAGAGAAAGAATGATGAATATATTACGTAGTAATCTAAAAACGAATACAGAAACAAGAAGTTTTTTCAAAGGTGGTATATTTAAATGATAAATAGACTAAAAAATAATACCAAAATAAAAATAATATCATTTTTAAGTGCAATTGCCTTATGGATGTATGTTATGGCTGTAGTTGACCCTGAAGAAACTAGAGGGTTTGAAGATATACCTGTATCTATAAGTAATATGAGTGATTTAAATGATAAAAATCTTGTTATATATCCAGACGAAAAATTAACAGCAGATGTGTATATAAAAGGTAGTTTATCAAAGGTACAAAAAGTTAAAAAAGAAGATATACATGTATATGGAACTGTTGAAGATCCAATACAAGGCAAGAAAGAAGTATATTTAAAAGCAAATATTCCTCAAGGTGTTACTTTAGAATTTAAGCATGATGTTTTAATAGTAAATCTTGAGAAAAATATAAAAGAAAAAAGAGATATAAAGGTAGAAGTAAGTGGGAATTCAAAGAGAAATATAGATAAGATTGAATTGAGTAAAAATTATGTCGATATATCAGGACCGATGAGTTTAGTTAAAGAAGTTAAAAATGTAAGAGCTAATCTAAATGTGGGTAATGAGACAGAAGATTTCTCTAAAAAATTGGATTTAATACCTTTAAATAGTGATGGAACTAAGGTTGAAGGTGTGACATTAAGTTCAAATTCTGTAACAGCAAGTGTAGAATTATTAAAAGAAAAAACTGTACCAATAAGAGTAGATTTAAAGGATAATAATCAAGATAATAATACATTGAAAAATTATAAATTAAGTAAAGATGAAGTTACAATAAAAGGTAAAAAAGAAAATATAGACAAAATAAATTATATTAAGACAAAACCTGTTGATTTAGTTGATTTAGCTAATGGAGAAGAAAAAGAAGTGAGTCTAGAGATTCCAGAAGGAATAACTATTGATGACAGCTCTATAACTATAAAGCTAAATGAAACAAAACAATTAAGTGCTGAGTTTGTATATAGTCCAGAAGATATTATGTTAAGAAATATTCCAGCAAATATGGACAATCCGAGTATAATTTCTACTGGAGATATTCAAGTTGTTGTAGAATCAACAGAAGATTTAAGTAAGCTAAATAAAAAAGATATTTCGTTATATATCGATTTATCAGAAGCACCTACTGAAAATGGTAAATATAAAATAAAATATGAAACAACATATCAATTTAAAAAAACAAATATAGAACCTAATATTGTTGAAGTGGAATGAACAAATATTTTGAATATTTAGTTGTTACAAGATGCGACAAAAAAATCCATAAAATTAAGTTTGTTAATTTTATGTTTTTGTTGCATCTTGTTTATTTTAGTTATATTATAAAATAAGGACAATGAGATATTTGTTAAATCTAAAAAGTGTTAGATATATGAAAAAAGACTGATAAATAGATTTAAATAAATATTTTTGAATTAAATATTTCAATTATCCCTAGGAAAACGTTGCTGAACGAGTTATAATTTAATTGAGATATAAAAGTTCTATTTCAAAAAATTCAAGATGAGGTGGAAATGCATGAGAAGTTTTGAAGAAGTAATTAAGTTTGCAAAAGAAAGAGGACCTAAAACTATATCAGTAGCATGTTGTCAAGATAAAGAAGTTTTAATGGCAGTTGAAATGGCTAGAAAAGAAAAAATAGCAAATGCCATTTTAATAGGTGATATAGAAAAGACTAAAGAAATTGCAAAAAGCATAGACATGGATATCGAAAATTATGAAGTAATAGATATAAAAGATTTAGCAGAAGCATCTCTAAAATCTGTTGAATTAGTTTCACAAGGAAAAGCCGATATGGTAATGAAAGGCTTAGTAGACACATCAATAATACTAAAAGCAGTTTTAAACAAAGAAGTAGGTCTTAGAACTGGTAATGTATTAAGCCACGTAGCAGTATTTGATGTAGAGGGGTATGACAGATTATTTTTCGTAACTGATGCAGCTATGAACTTAGCTCCTGATACAAATACTAAAAAGCAAATCATAGAAAATGCTTGCACAGTAGCACATTCATTAGATATAAGCGAACCAAAAGTTGCTGCAATATGCGCAAAAGAAAAAGTAAATCCAAAAATGAAAGATACAGTTGAGGCTAAAGAACTTGAAGAAATGTATGAAAGAGGAGAAATCAAAGGTTGTATGGTTGGTGGACCTTTTGCAATAGATAATGCAGTGTCTTTAGAAGCAGCTAAACATAAAGGTATAGATCATCCTGTAGCAGGAAGAGCTGATATATTATTGGCTCCAGACATCGAAGGTGGTAATATATTATATAAAGCTTTAGTATTTTTCTCAAAATCAAAAAATGCAGGAGTTATAGTTGGAGCTAAAGCACCAATAATATTAACTTCTAGAGCAGATAGTGAAGAAACTAAACTTAACTCAATAGCTTTGGGCGTTTTAATGGCAGCAAAGGCTTAAATTTAAGGGGGAAATAGGCAAATGAGCAAAATATTTAAAATCTTAACAATAAATCCTGGTTCGACATCAACTAAAATAGCTGTATTTGATAATGAGGATTTAGTATTTGAAAAAACACTAAGACACTCTTCTGAAGAAATAGGAAAATATGAGAAGGTTTCAGACCAATTTGAATTTCGTAAACAAGTAATAGAAGAAGCATTAAAAGAAGGTGGAGTAAAAACATCTGATTTAGATGCTGTAGTAGGTAGAGGAGGTCTTCTTAAGCCTATAAAAGGTGGAACTTATTCAGTAAGTGATGTTATGATAGAAGATTTAAAAGTAGGAGTTTTAGGAGAGCATGCTTCAAACTTAGGTGGTATAATAGCAAAACAAATAGGTGATGAAGTTAATGTTCCTTCATACATAGTAGACCCAGTTGTTGTGGATGAACTAGAAGATGTTGCTAGAATTTCTGGTATGCCTGAAATAAGTAGAGCAAGTGTAGTACATGCTTTAAATCAAAAGGCAATAGCAAGAAGATATGCTAAAGAGATAAACACAAAATATGAAGATATAAATCTTATAGTTGCACATATGGGTGGAGGAGTTTCTGTTGGAGCTCATAAAAATGGTAGAATAGTAGATGTTGCAAACGCATTAGATGGAGAAGGACCTTTCTCTCCAGAAAGAAGTGGTGGATTACCAGTAGGAGCATTAGTAAAAATGTGCTTCAGTGGAGAATATACTCAAGATGAAATTAAAAAGAAAATAAAAGGTAATGGTGGATTAGTTGCATACTTAAATACTAATGATGCTAGAGAAGTTGAAGAAAGAATTGAAGCTGGTGATGGAAAAGCTAAATTAGTATACGAAGCTATGGCATATCAAATCTCTAAAGAAATAGGAGCTAATGCAGCAGTTCTTAAGGGAGATGTAAAAGCAATATTATTAACTGGTGGAATCGCATATTCAAAAATGTTTACAGATATGATTGCAGATGGAGTTAAATTTATAGCAGATGTAAAAGTTTATCCAGGTGAAGATGAAATGATTGCATTAGCTCAAGGTGGACTTAGAGTTTTAACTGGTGAAGAAGAGGCTCAAGTTTATGATAACTAATGATAAAAGAATAAGAATCATAACAGGTCACTATGGAAGTGGTAAAAGTGAATTTGCGATGAACTATGTTGTTAAATTAAGAGATATGGTTTCTGGCAAAGTTGCTATAGCTGATTTGGATGTGGTGAATGTATACTTTAGAACTAGAGAAAAGAAAGAGCTAATGAAATCTTTAGGTATACAACCAATAGATAGTTCAATTAATGCTCCAACATTAGATTTACCAGCAGTATCAGCAGAAGTAATGTCACCTATGGTTGATCATTCATACAATTCTGTTATAGACTTAGGTGGAGATAATGTAGGTGCTAGAGTCATAGGAAGATTTAGTCATTTATTAAAAGAAGGCGACTATGACATGCTTTTTGTAATAAATGCAAATAGGGAGAAAACTCAAACTTCTGAAGAAGTTATCCAATATATAAAGGAAATAGAAAAATCTTCTAAATTAAAGGTAACAGGTCTAATTAATAATACTCATCTTATTAGATTTACTACTATTGATGACGTTTTAAGAGGTCAAAAAGTTGCAGAAGAAGTTTCTAAGGAATGTAATATACCTATAAGATATGTTGCATGCTTAGAAAATCTTGTTGAACAATTACCAAAAGATTTAGAGGGAGAAATTTTTCCAATAAAATTATATATGAGAGAAGACTGGATGTAGTTTGAGCTCAAATATATAGAAAGTTTAAGGAGGCTTAGGTAAATGGCTAAAGGAAAAGTATCTTTTAATCAAGAACGTTGTAAAGGTTGTGGATTATGTGTTGAAGCATGTCCAGTAAAAATCATACAATTAGACTCAAACACAATAAACAAAAAAGGGTATAACCCAGCAACTGTTTCTGAAATGGAAAAATGCATAGGATGTGCAAGTTGTGCGACTATGTGTCCAGATGTAGTTATAACAGTAGAAAGAGATTAATTTAAATTAATATTTAAGGGGGAATTTTAATGGCTAAGATACTTATGAAAGGTAACGAAGCATTTGGAAAAGCAGCTATAGAAGCTGGTTGCAAATATTTCTTCGGTTACCCAATAACTCCACAAAGTGAATTACCAGAATATTTATCAAGAGAGTTACCTAAAATAGGTGGAGCGTTCGTTCAAGCTGAATCAGAAGTTTCTGCAATAAACATGGTTTATGGTGGAGCAGGTGCAGGAGCAAGAGTTATGACTTCTTCATCTTCACCAGGAGTTGCTTTAAAACAAGAAGGTATAACATATGCAGTAGGAGCAGAAGTTCCTTGTGTTGTACTTAACGTAATGAGAGGTGGTCCAGGACTTGGAAGTATACAACCTTCACAAGCTGACTACTTTATGTCTACAAGAGGTGGAGGAAACGGAGACTACAGAACTCCAGTATTCGCACCAGCTACAGTTCAAGAAGCTGTTGATATGATAATGGAAGCTTTTGATGTTGCAGATTACTACAGATCACCTGTTATGGTAGTTGCAGATGGTATGATAGGTCAAATGATGGAGCCAGTTGAATTCAAAGCTCCTGAAAAGAAAAGAGAATTGCCTCCTAAAGATTGGGCAACTGTTGGAACTAAAGGAAAAAGAGTACCTAATGTAATAAACTCTTTATACTTAGAGCCAGAAGTATTAGAAGATCACTGTTGGCACTTAGAAGCTAAATTCAATGAAATGGAAAAGAATGAAGTACAATATGAAATGTACAAAACAGAAGACGCTGAATTTATATTTGCAGCTTATGGAACTACTTCAAGAATAGTGAAAAGTGCAATTGATATATTAAGAGAAGAAGGAATAAAAGCAGGTCTTATAAGACCTAAAGTATTATGGCCATTCCCATTTGAAGCATTTGACCAAATCCCTAGTGCTAGAAACATATTAACTGTTGAAATGAGTATGGGACAAATGGTGGAAGATGTAAAAATGGCAGTAGAAGGTAAATTACCAGTTTACTTCCATGGAAGACCAGGAGGAATGACTCCAACACCAGCAGAAATAGTTGAAAAAGCTAAAAAAATTATTGCCGGAGAATTGGTTGCAGGAGGTGCTAGATAATGGCTGTTGTATTTAAGAAAACTCAAGGGTTACAAGATACTCAAACTCACTACTGTCCAGGATGTACACATGGTATAATCCATAGATTAGTTGGTGAAGTATTAGAAGAATTAGGAGTATTAGGTGATGCTGTAGGTGTTGTTCCAGTTGGATGTTCAGTTTTAGGATATAAATATTTTAACTGTGACACTCAAGAAGCAGCTCATGGTAGAGCACCAGCTGCTGCTACAGGAATAAAAAGAGTTCATCCTGAAAACACAGTATTCACTTATCAAGGTGATGGAGACTTAGCTTCAATCGGTACTGCTGAGATAGTTCATGCAGCTGCTAGAGGAGAAAAAATAACTACTATATTTGTAAACAATACAACATATGGTATGACTGGTGGACAAATGGCTCCAACTACATTAGTTGGACAAAGAGCTACTACTGCTCAATCAGGAAGAAATCCTGAAACTCAAGGTTATCCAATAAGAGTAAGTGAAATGTTAGCTACATTAACAGGAGCTGTATTCGTAGAAAGAGTAGCAGTTGATACTCCAGCTCATGTTAGACAAGCTAAAAAAGCTATAAAGAAAGCATTCCAAGTTCAACAAGCAGGATTAGGATTTGGAATAGTAGAAGTATTATCTACTTGTCCTACAAACTGGGGACTAGCTCCAAATGATGCTTTACAATGGTTAAGAGACAATATGATACCATACTATCCATTAGGAAATTTCAAAAATGTTGAAGTTGAGGAGGTGAAGTAAATGTCTACAGCTAGAGTAATATGTGCAGGCTTCGGAGGCCAAGGTGTTATGTCTATGGGACAATTACTTACTTATGCAGGAATGTTAGAAGGAAAAGAAGTTTCTTGGTTACCATCTTATGGACCAGAAATGCGTGGAGGTACAGCAAACTGTGCAGTAACTGTATCTAGTGAACCAGTTGGTTCTCCACTTATAACAGATGATGCAACTGCAGCTATATTATTAAATATACCAGCATTTGAAAAATTTAAAAATGACGTTGTACCTGGTGGAAAAATAATAGTAAATAGCTCTTTAATAAAAGAAAAAGTTGAAAGAACAGATGTAGATGTTTATTACATCCCAGCAAATGAATTAGCTGTTGAATTAGGTAATGATAAAGTTGCTAATATGATAATGCTAGGAGCTTACTTAAAAGTAGCTGATACAGTGGATATAGAATCTGTATTAGAAGCATTTAAAAAAGTTTTTGGACCTAGAAAAGAAAAATTTGTTCCATTAAACAGAGAAGCTTTACAAAAAGGTATGGATGCTGCATGTTGTGGAGCAACTAACTAATAAAGAAAAAAGATGTCAAAAAAAAGACAATAGAATTATTTCTATTGTCTTTTTTGCTGAGAAGTATTAAAATATTTTTATGACTGAAATTAAGAATATAATAGTATTTTATGAATTATAAAAATATAATACAAATTACAAGCTTTTCAATTATGAAAGGAGAATATTTAGTGAGAAAGTATTTTGGAACAGATGGAGTTAGAGGCGTAGCAAATACAGAATTGACATGTGACTTAGCATATAGACTTGGTAGAGCTGGTGGATTTGTTTTAGCTCAAGGAGACCATAGAGTAAAAGTAGTAGTAGGTAAAGATACTAGAATATCAGGAGATATGCTGGAGGCATCTTTAATAGCAGGTCTTATGTCTGTTGGATGTGATGTTATTACTGTTGGAATAATACCAACCCCTGCAGTTGCATATTTAACTAGAAAATATGGTGCTGATTGTGGTGTGGTTATATCTGCATCTCATAATCCTGTTGAATATAATGGAATTAAATTCTTTAATAAAAATGGATATAAATTGGATGATGAAATAGAGTTAAAGATAGAAGAATATATAGATGATATAGAAAAAGTAGATTGTATGCCAGTTGGTGAAAATGTAGGAAGAAAATTACATGAGCATTATGCACAAAGAGACTATGTAGATTATTTAAAATCAATAATTAACACTGATTTTAGAGGATTAAAAGTGGTCTTAGATTGTGCTAATGGTGCATCATATAAAGTAGCACCAATAGTATTTGATGAGTTAGGAGCAAGTGTAATTTCAATAAATAGTTCACCAGATGGAAATAATATAAATTATAAATGTGGATCTACACATCCAGAACAACTTCAAAAGGCTGTTTTGGAACATAATGCTGACTTAGGTCTTGCATATGATGGAGATGCTGATAGATTAATTGCAGTAAATGAAGAGGGTCAAATTGTTGATGGAGACCATATAATGATATTGAGTGCTTTAAATTTAAAGAAAAATAATAAATTAGCACAAGATACTTTAGTAGTTACAGTTATGAGTAATATAGGATTAACAATAGCTGCAAAAGAAAATGGAATAAAATTATCTACTACAGCAGTTGGAGATAGATATGTTTTAGAAGATATGGTTAAAAATGGATATAATCTTGGTGGAGAGCAATCTGGACACATGATATTCTTAGATTACAATACTACAGGAGATGGAGTTCTTAGTTCTTTAATACTTGCAAATATAATATTGCAAGAAAAGAAACCTTTATCAGAACTTGCATCAATAATGAGTCAATATCCACAAGTATTAGTGAATGCAACAATAAAAAATGAAAATAAAACCAAATATATGGAATATCCAGAAATAAAAACTGAAATAGAAAGAATAGAATCTATTTTAGATGGAAATGGTAGAGTCTTAATAAGACCATCAGGAACTGAACCATTAGTTAGAGTTATGTTAGAGGGTAAAGAGGAAGGTCAAATAAAAGAATTAGCAACAAATTTAGCTAATCTTATACAAGAAAAATTATCGTAATTTATAAGGGTATTCTCAGATATAAACACTGGGGACACCTTTCTAAGCGCCAGAACTTAGTTATAGACACAAGAATTAAGTATTATTGGAACTAAGTTGACGAGGTCAGAGTTAATCGAATTGTCGGCGGATGCTCTGCGGTGTGTTTACCATCGAAAGACTTCTTTAAATAATAGGAGTAATCTTATGGACAAAGGGAAGCCAAAGTAAACTTATATGACCTAACTCTTAAAATATATAAATAATATTTTTAGGAGGACACAAATAATGTGTGGAATAGTTGGATATTTAGGAAGTAGAAAGGCAGCAGAAGTTATCGTAGAAGGGCTTTCTAAGCTAGAGTACAGAGGTTATGACTCAGCAGGAGTAGCAGTTAATGGTTCTAATTGTGATGAACTTAATATTAGAAAGTTTAAAGGTAGACTTTCTGTGCTTGCAGAAGATTTAGAAAAAAATCCTATTGATGGAAATTTGGGAATAGGACATACAAGATGGGCAACTCATGGAGAACCATCTGATGTAAACTCACATCCTCATTTTAATCAAGCTAAAACAATAGCAGTTGTTCATAATGGGATAATAGAAAATTATATGGAAATCAAAGAAGAATTAATTTCTGAAGGTGTTAAATTTGAATCTCAAACAGATACAGAAGTAATAGCACATTTAGTAGATAAATACTATGAAGGTAACTTGTTAGACGCGGTATATAAAACTATATCAAAATTAAGAGGAGCTTATGCATTAGGTGTTATATGTAAAGATCATGGAAATGAATTAGTTGCAGTAAGAAAAGATAGTCCTCTTGTAGTTGGTGTGGGTGAAGGTGAAAACTTTATAGCATCAGATATACCTGCTTTATTAAAATATACTAGAGATGTTTATTTCTTAGAAAATGGAGAGATAGTTCACCTAAAAGATGAAAGTGTAACAATTTATGATTCTAATAGAAATGTTGTAGAAAAAGAAGTATTCCATGTAACTTGGGATGTAGAAGCTGCATCTAAAGGTGGATATGACTACTTTATGTCAAAAGAAATACATGAGCAACCAACAGGAGTTAGAGAAACTCTAGAGAGAAGACTTGATGATAATGGAAATATAATTTTAGATAGTATAAATATTTCTAAAGAAGATTTAGATAAAATAAATAAAGTTTATATAGTAGCTTGTGGAACAGCATATAATGCTGGATTACTTGGTAAGTATGCTATAGAAAAGTTTGTAAATATACCAGTAATAACTGATATAGCATCAGAATTTAGATATAGTGACCCATTTGTAGATGAAAATTCATTAGTAATATTAGTTAGCCAATCTGGTGAAACAGCAGATACTTTAGCAGTATTAAGAGATTCAAAAGCTAAAGGAGCAAGAATACTTTCAATAACTAATGTTGTAGGTTCATCTATAGCAAGAGAATCAGATGATGTTTTCTATACTTGGGCAGGTCCTGAAGTAGCTGTTGCATCAACTAAGGCATATACAACTCAAATAACTTCTTTATATATGATAGCTTTAGATTTTGCTATTAAAAAAGGAACAATAACTAGAGAGTTTTATGATGATATGATTTCTAAGATGAAAGAAATACCATCAAAAATACAAGAAATATTAGACAATGAAGAATATATAAAAGAAGTTGCTAAAACAGTTGTTAGCTCTGACCATGCTTTCTATTTAGGAAGAGGTATAGATTATAGTTTAGCAATGGAAGGTTCATTAAAATTAAAAGAAATATCATATATACATGCAGAAGCTTTTGCAGCAGGAGAATTAAAACATGGAACAATAGCATTAATAGAAAAAGGAACTCCTGTAATTGCTATAGCTACTCAAGAAAAATTATTTGAAAAAATGGTTTCTAATATGGAAGAAGTAAGAGCAAGAGGAGCTTATGTTGTAGCAATTGCTCAAAGTCATAACAAAGACGTTGAAAAAGCTGCTGAAAAAATAATCTATATACCAAACTCAGATGATATTTTATCACCAATATTAGCAGTTGTACCAATGCAATTACTTGCTTATCACGTTTCTGTACTAAGAGGTTGTGATGTAGATAAACCAAGAAACTTAGCTAAATCAGTAACAGTTGAATAAAAATATATTAAAAATTGCATAGATAATATCTATTAGAAAAAACTCATTCTATTTGTTATAATTTTATAGAATGAGTTTTTTATTATAGAAAAAAGCTATTAATCAATTTGGAGGTGTATTTGTATAAAAGAAGTAAAGCTAAAACTAGAGACATTAAAAAAAATCGAAAAAAATAACGATGATTGTATAAATTGCAAAAAATGTTTTAAGGTATGCCCGATGATGAAAGAATTTGGAGACTCACCAAGAGAACTTATGATAGATATTTTACAAAATAAATCAATAAATAAAAATATGCCATATTCTTGCATGTTATGTGGAATTTGCAAGGTGGAGTGTCCAAAAGATATAGATTTAAAAGAAATGTTTTTTGATGTAAGGAAAGAAATATTCCATGACAATCAAAAAGAACTAAATGATATAGGATATAAAACAATAAAATTCCATCAAACTAATAGTTTCTCTTCATTATTCTCAAAACAATTTATTAAAAAAAACACTAAAAAGATTTTTTTCCCAGGATGTAGCCTTTCTAGCTATAGTAGCGACTTAGTATTAGAAACATATAAATATTTAGAAAACCATATAGAAAATATATCCTTAGTTTTTGAATGTTGTGGCAAGCCAACTTTGTCTATGGGAGATACAAATAAATTTGATGAATATTATTCTAAAATAGACAAGCTATTTAGAGAAAATGATATAGACGAAGTAATCGTAGCTTGTCCAAATTGTTTTAATACCATAAGAAATAATAGTGATATAAAAGTGATTTCAATATGGGAGGTGATAAAAGAATATGGACTTCCAGAAAATCTAAAAAATCATTATGATGATTTAAATCAGGAATTTTTATTACATGACCCATGCCCTATAAGAAATGAACATAATATACATGAATCAGTCAGAGAAATACTAGGTTTTATGGGAATAAAAATAATTGAATTTGAAAAAAATAGAGAAAACACAGAGTGTTGTGGCTCTGGAGGGATGGTAAGGGTTACTAATAATGAAGTTGCTATAAACCAGACCAAAAACAGAGTAAATAATGAAAAAACAGATTACGTAATCTCATACTGTCAATCTTGTTGTGAGTCTATGTTAATGGCAGATAAAAAAGTACTACATGTATTAGATTTTATTTTTGATGGTGATGTTATAAACAAAAATAAATTAACTCAGAAAAAAACATCATCTATTAAAAAATGGAGTACAAGGTATAAAGGAATAGCATTAGCAAAGAAGATGAATATAGAAACTTAATAAATGCACATAAAAAGTATATAAGCTAATGAAAGGAAATGATATGTTAGATACACATGCAAGGAAATATGTAGAACCATTTATAAGTAAAGGAGCAAAGTTCTTTTTAAAACTTAAATTAACCCCAAATAACGTAACAATAATAGCACTTATAGTTGGAATATCTACGTCTTTATTTATATATCTCGATATGAGAGTGCTAGCAATAATTACATTATGGATTTCAGGATACCTAGATGCTGTAGATGGTGATATGGCTAGAAGTAGTAATAAAACATCCTTATTTGGCACATTAATGGATATTACTTTTGATAGAGTAGTAGAAATAAGTATGATTTTAGTATTTGGCTTGAAGATGATTGATGTAAGATTAAATTTAATGGTTCTTTTAAGTAGTATTCTTATGTCAATGACTATATTTTTAACTGTTGGCGCTTTAACTGATAAAAAAGGCATGAAATCATTTTATTATCAAGCTGGTGTTGCTGAAAGAAGTGAGGGATTTATACTTTTTACTTTGATGATTTTATTTCAAAGTTATATCGGAATGATAGCAAATCTATTTTCTATAGTAGTTTTATTTACAGCAGTTCAAAGACTATTAGAAGCAAAAAAAATATTATGAATTAATTTCAGAGAGGGGAAAAAATGAAAAAAAGGATATTAACAATATTATTATGTTTAGGACTTGTATTTGGATTGGTGGGATGCTCAAATAACGATAAAAAAGAAGAGCCTCAAAAAGACATATTAAAAAGTAGCAATGAAGAAATTTTAAAATCTGCAAAAGGTACAACAGTTAACTTTTATGGATATGGTGGAAATGAAGTAATGAATAAATGGTTTGATAGTTATGTAATTCCAAAGATGAAAGAAGACTATGACATAACTGTAAAAAGAGTAGGAATGGACATAGAAAACATTCTTAATAAACTATTGTCAGAAAAACAAGCTGGAAATGCTAAGGGTACTATAGATGTAGTTTGGATAAATGGAGAAAACTTTAAAACAGCGAAAGAGAATAAATTACTATTTGGGCCCTTCATAGATAAACTTTCTAATTATGAAAAGTATGTTGATTCATCTTCTGAAGATATTACTACAGATTTTGGAGTGAAAGTAGAAGGTATGGAAGCTCCTTGGGGTAAATCTCAATTTGCAGTCGTAACAGATACATCTAAGATTAATACAAAAATAACTGATGCAGAAACACTAAAAGAAGCAATTGTGTCTAATCCTGGAAAATTTACTTATCCAGCTCCACCAGATTTTACAGGAAGTGCATTTGTTAGAAATATAATATATGATATAGTAGGGTATGATAAAGTAAAAAACTTACCAGAAGATGAAGCTAAAGTAAAACAAGCTATACAACCAGCTATGGATTATCTTAAAGAAATAAAACCATACTTATGGAATAAAGGTAAAACTTATCCTGCGACATCTTCTCAGTTAGATAATATGTATTCAGATAATGAAACTTATTTTACAATGACTTACGCTCCAAACGTATTATTAGGAAGAATAGAAAATGGAGAATTTAGCAAATCTACAAAAGCAATAGAATTTGAAAAAGGAAATATAAGTAACACACATTTTGTTGCTATACCAGATAATTCTCAAAATAAAGAAGGTGCAATAGCGCTAATAGATTTCTTGATGAGTATAGATGCACAATCTTCTAAGACAGAAACTAAAAATTGGGGAGATACATCTGTTTTAGATATGAAAAAGATTCCAAGTGAAGATGTTAAGAAATTTAGTGAAACTATAGTATTAAAAAATTCAGTTCCAGAATTAAAAGCAGGAATAGTTCCAATAATAGAAAAGATATGGACTCAAGAGGTACTAGAAAGTGAAAAGTAAAATAATTAATGATAAAACAATTCCATATTTATTAATAGCACCTGTATCTATTATCTTGATACTTATAATGGGTGTAGGAATTATAAATTGCATCTCACAAAGTCTAGGATTTTTTCCTCAGATTGGTCTTGAGCAAATTACATTAAGTTATTATAGAGAAATTTTTAGAGATTCTAATTTTTTAGAATCTCTTATCTTTAGTTTGAAGATTTCTTTAGTGTCATCAATTTTAGCTGTTATTATAGGGATATTTTTAGCATACATAATATCTCAAAATAGATTTTCTAAAGTTAGATATATGATTCTAAATATTCCACTAGTAGTTCCACATATAATAGTTGTATTGTTGGTATTTATAATATTTTCTCAAACAGGCATAATTTCAAGAGTACTTTACTTTTTCAATATAATAAAGGATTCATCTGAATTTATGCCAATGGTTTCTGATAAAAATGGAATAGGGATAATTTTAGTTTATCTATGGAAAGGAATACCATATATAACACTAATGGTTTATAATATACTGAAAAATATAAATGATAATCTACAACAAGTATCTATAAATTTAGGTGCAAGTAAACTTCAAACTTTTAGATATATAGTGTTGCCGCTTGCTATGCCCACGATAATTTCTTCATTTATAATAATTTTTGCTTTTTCGTTTGGTTCTTTTGAAGTTCCTTTTTTAATAGGAGCATCAACTCCAAAAGCATTACCAGTTCAAGCATATCTGAGTTATGCTAGTTCAGATTTAATGCAAAGGCCAATCTCAATGTGTATCAATGTTGTATTATCTGGAATAAGTTTTATACTATTAATAATTTATGATAGATTTTTTAATAAAATATCAAAATATAATGTATAGGAGTATCTATGAGTAAAAAATTTAATATAATTCTTAATATCATGTTTGTAGTTATTATAGCTCCTATAATATTATTGGCAGTATGGGGAGTTGTAAATACATGGCCATTTCCAAATATTTTACCTAAGGAATTTTCATTAAGAGGATTTAGATATATTTTGGATATAAGTAATCTGAATATCATTCTGAGAAGTATTATAATATCAATAACTGTAGTCTTAATCACTATTTTATTAAGCATACCAGCATCCAAAGCGTTAGCATTATATAACTTTAAAGGAAAAAGGTTTTGTGAGCTATTGATATTGTCTCCAATTATAATTCCACTAATATCTGTTGCTATGGGTATACATATAGCATTTATAAGAATAGGTCTAGCCAATAATATTTTGGGAGTAATTATTATAAATATACTTCCATGCATACCATATTCAGTTCGAATAATAACAGATGTTTATAAATTAATAGGTGATAATTTAGAAATACAAGCTAAAGTACTTGGAGCAAGTAAATTTAATACATTTAGATATGTGACTTTCCCTTTGATTTTACCAGGGATATTGGGTGCATCAAGTATGTCTTTCATAATATCCTTTAGTCAATATTTTTTGACTCTTCTTATAGGTGGAGGTAGTGTCATAACCTATCCAATGATTATGTTTCCATATATACAAAGTGGAGACAGGACAATAGCATCTTTGTATAGTATGCTCTTTTTAATAATAAGTTTATTTATCTTGATAATAATAGAATACAATGTAAAAAAGAAATATAAGCATATTCAAAATACAAGGCTATTTTAGTACGATTGGAGGTGTAAGCATTGTCATCAGTCAAACTTATAAATTTATGTAAGAGTTTTAACAAAATAAAAGTTTTAAACAATATGAATTTGGATATAAAAGAAGGAGAAATAGTTTCTCTTTTAGGCCCATCAGCTTGTGGAAAAAGTACTACTCTAAAATTAATTGCTGGTATTTTACATCCTGATTGTGGAGATATACTTTTAAATAATGAATCAGTATTGGATATACCTATAGGAAAAAGAGATACTGTAATAGTTTTTCAAGATTATTTACTATTTCCACATATGACTTTATATGAAAATATAGAATTTGGCCTTAAAATGAAAAAAATAAACAAAAATATAAGAAAAAGTAAAGTAAGTGAGCTTATAAATTTAGTTAAGTTAAAAGGATATGAAAATAAATATCCAAACGAACTCTCAGGAGGACAACAACAACGTGTCGCAATAGCAAGGTCTTTAGCAATAAATCCAAAGGTACTGTTATTAGATGAGCCATTTTCAAATTTAGATATTAATTTACGCAATGAAATGAGAGAATTTGTATTAGGATTACAAAAACATCTAAAGATAACAACGATATTAGTAACACACGACAAAGAAGAAGCGTTGATGATGAGTGATAGAATAGCAGTTATGTTAAATGGTGAGGTTAAACAATTCGGCACACCAGATAACCTTTATGAAAATCCTAAAAGCAAAGAAGTTGCAAATATATTTGGAGAAAAAAATTATTTAATAGGAAATATAAGAAACGGAGAATTTGTAAATGATATAATTTCTATTAAATTAGATAAATATAAAAATATGAATATAGATAATATAGAATTAATGATACCAAAAGAAAGTATAATTCTAAAAACAATTAATAATGATGTAAGAAGAGAAGGGACTATATTAAGAAAGAGATATGCAGGAGATAAAATTTACTATGATGTAGATATTAACGGAACTGTATTAAAAGCTAGTAGTAACAATAATTTATATGAAATAAATGAAAAGGTAGATGTATTTATAGAACAAAGAAAAATTCTATTTTTTCCTGTTGAACTATAGAAAAAAACTATAACTGTAAATCAAGTAAATAAGTATCAAATATATTTTAATTTTGTTATAATGAATTCGAATACTATAATAAAATAAGATTTTATATCAAAAAAGGGAATATTTTTAATATTGGAGGGTAATTTTATGAAATTTAGTAAAAGATTTAAAGTTTTAGCTATTGGTTTGACTTTAGTATTAACATTAGGGAGTGTAGTTGGTTGTGATTCTAAAGAATCAGAAAAACCAAAAGAATCTTCTCAAAGTCAAGATAAGGCTAGTTATAAAGAAGCTACAGGTGAAGAAGCTGTAAAAATGATGAAGAAAAATAAAGAATTATTGATATTAGATGTAAGAGGTGCAGAGGACTATGCTAAAGGTCATATTATAAATGGTATAAATATATCAGTAGATGATTTAGAAGGTAAATTAAGTGATTTAGAAGGATATAAGGATAAAACTATATTAGCATATTGTAACTCAGGTAAGAAAAGTGCAAAAGCTGCTGAAATATTAGTAAAAAACGGATTTAAAGATGTTTATAATGCAGAAGGTGTAAAAGATTTTGATTATGGATTAGTTACATATAATGATATAACTGCTCCTGAAATGTTAAAGTTAATAAGCGAAAATAAAGATGCTATAGTAATAGATGCTAGAAAGGCAAAAGAGTTTGAAACTGGGCATTTAAAAGAAGCTATCAATATACCACTAGAAGATACAGAAAAGAAAATGGGAGAACTTGATAAAAATAAGGATATAATCTTATACTGTAGAACTGGAAATAGAAGTGGACAAGCAGCTAAAATACTTTCAGAGAATGGATTTACAAAAGTATATAATTCAATTGACGGTGTAGATGAATATGATTTTGATTTAGTTAAATAGATTTAAAATAATAAAAGATTGATTAGAAATCGGAGTACAAATTATGTCAAAGAAATTCAGAGAAGAAATAGAAGAAGATTTTTTTGTTAATGTTAAATCAATTTCTACAGAAGATTTGAAAGAGAAAGTACAAGATGAATCTTGGGTTATAGTTGATACTCGTTTAAATGATGCATATAACGGATGGAAATTAGATGGAGTAAAAAGAGGCGGACATATAAGAGGAGCAGTAGATTTTTCTGCGAATTGGCTATATGTAGACTCAGATAAAAAAGATAAGGTACTAGAACAAGCACTAAAAACAAAAGGTATTGATTTAGATAAAAATATAGTACTATATGATGCTAATGGGAAAGATGCGTTACTCATAGCTACTTACTTATCTAAAAAAGGATATGAAAATCTATATAAATATGATATTAAACAATGGGCAAATAATGAAAATCTTCCAATGGAAAGATATAAAAATTATCAAATGATAGTACCTGCTTCTATAATAAAAGATATCTTGGATGGAAAAATTCCAGAGACATTTGAACATTCTAAGAATATAAAAATGATTGAAGCAAGTTGGGGAGAAGAAAAAGAATCTTATGCAAAAGGGCATATACTTACAAGTGTTCATATAAATACTGATATTATAGAGCCTCCCCCAACATGGATGCTTACTAATGATGATAATTTGGCCAAATTTGCTTTAGAATATGGATTTACAAAAGATGATACTGTGATAATTTCAAGTAGCGCATCTATGGCTTCTTATAGAATTGCTATTATATTACGATATATAGGGGTAAGAGATGTAAGAGTTTTGAATGGTGGAATAAACTCATGGATATCAGAAGGATATGAGTTGGAGTTAACTAGTAATCCAAAGAGTTCATGCACTACTTTTGGGGCAAATATACCAGCTAATCCACAACTAATTGTTAGTATATCAGAATTAAAGCAAAAGCTAAGAGATAAAAATAAATTTACATTAGTGGACAATCGTTCTTGGGATGAACATATAGGTAAAATATCTGGATATAGCTATTATGATAAAAAAGGACGTATACCAGGAGCCTTATATGGTCATGCAGGTAGTGACAGTGTATCACTAGAAGAGTATCGCAATATAGATAACACAATGAGAAATCAATATGAGATATTGGCAATGTGGGATAAAGAAAATATAGATACTAATAAACAACTTGCATTTATGTGTGGCAGTGGATGGCGTGCTGCAGAGATATTAACGTATGCAAATGTTATGGGATTTGAAAACACTTCTCTCTATAGTGATGGATGGATGGGATGGAGCCTTGATGATTCAAATCCAATTGAAACAGGAGATTCAAAATAGAATTTTGTAAAAAATATAATATAATTGTTTAAAATGAAGGTATATTCAGTTTATTAAGTTGAATATACCTTTGTTATGTTTTAAAATATAAACATAGTTAGAATATGCTTATATAGATGTGCACTTATTTAAACATATTATTAGCAATATAGAATTATAAATTTATATATTATGAGGTGTGAAATATGATTAGTAAAGATGAAAAAGCAAGGTTAAAAGCTGAAGGTATATTAGCTCAAAGCCAAGAAGGGTATTTCTCAATACGAATATTGAGTAGAGCTGGAAACTTTACAGCAGAACAGCTTATCAACTTATCAAAGTTATCTGAAAAATATGGGAGAGGCTATGTAGGTGTTACTACTAGACTAGCTGTTGAAATACCATGGATAAAGTATGAAGATATAGATTTAATGAAGGAAGATTTAAAAGCTGTAGGGCTAAAGCATGGTGGTACGGGTAAAAAAGTAAGACCATTAGTCGCATGTAAAGGTACTGTATGTCAACATGGAATATATGATACACAAGAATTATGTGGAAAGTTACATGATTCATATTTTGGATATGATTTACCATCTAAAACTAAAATTACACTAGTTGGATGTCCAAATAACTGTGCAAAAGCGAATACTAATGATGTGGGTATAGTAGGTCAAGTATACGTAAAATTCAATGAAGAGAAATGTAAAAATTGTGGATTGTGTACATCATCTTGTAGACAAAAATCAGTTTATATGGAAGATAAGAAATTAGTGTGGAATAAAGAAGAATGTGTAAATTGTGGAAAATGTGCTCAAGTATGTCCATTTGGAGCTATGGAAGTTGATAAAAAAGGACTAGCTGTTTATCTTGGTGGTAGAATGGGAAGAGGCTATAGATTTGGAGATAGACTTAGTAATTTGTATACAGAAGATAATATAGAAGAATTAGTGCAAGATGTATTTTATACATATAAACAATTAGCAAGTCCAGGAGAAAGAATAAGTAAAGTATTAGAGAGAATTGGAATTGAAGAGTTTGAAAAACATTTATTGAGTATAAAATTACAAAATGCATAAAAATACATATTGATAAAGTATATCTCTCTTAAATTTGTTAATAATTCTGTTATAGAGAAAAACAAATTTAAGGGGGATTTTTATTATGAAGATAATAAAGTTAGTTGTAAGTTTTTTTATGTTAATGGCTATAGGCATGACAATATCTTATGCGGATACAAACATAAATACTAGATATAATAAACTAATTAGTGCTCTTGAAACTTCAGAAGCTGATTTTAAATATTATAATATGAAAATTAATTCTGTTATAAATTACAATTTATCAAATAAAGAATTACATAATATTTTTCTAGAAATAATTAACAATCTAAAGTTAGATGAAAAAGGAATAAATTGGAATCAAAAAGGGTATGGCGATAAAATACAATTATATGCTACTATAAAAGATAGCGATAAAGAAATTTCTATAAAAGGAATAAATAAAAATAATAAAGAAAGCTACATAATAGTTGACATATTGGACAACAAAGTATATAAACATAAAGAGGATATTTATAGCAGTGTAGAAAATGTGTTAAATAAATATTCATCTCAAGTAGATGTATCTGCTTGTGTTGTTGGAGAATACACAAAAAGGTTACAAAACCACAAATATGATGATATTTTACAAAAAATATTATATAATATGAGTGCTAAGCAAATAGATAAAGTGAAAGACGTAAACTTTTTATCTATAACAGCATATAGTAAAGTATTAAATGATGATGATTTAGAATATTTAGGGGAAAAAATCAATTTAAATATAGGAATTAAATATAATGAGGACGATGGAAAAACACTCATATATATTGCCACACCAATTATAAAATTAGATTATTAATTATGAGGAGATCAGAAAATATGGCTAAGATAATAGTAAAAAAGAGTAATCCACTTAAAGGTAGTGTTAAAATAGATGGCGCAAAAAATGCAGTTTTACCAATAATAGCAGCAACTTTATTAGCGAATGGGAAGTCAACTTTAAATGGGGTTCCAAATTTGAGAGATGTTCATGTTATATCAGATTTATTAAGACATGTAGGAGCAGAAGTTGAATATAAAGAAAATACACTTACTGTTGACGCAAGTAATATAAAAACTTGTGAAGCTCCATATGAGCTTGTAAGAAAGATGAGAGCTTCTTTTTTGGTTATGGGACCATTACTTGCTAGATTTAATAGTACAAAAATTTCTATGCCAGGAGGATGTGCTATAGGAACAAGACCTATAGATTTACATTTAAAAGGATTTAAAGCTTTAGGTGCAAAAATAGAGATGGACCATGGTTTTGTTGAAGCCGCAACAGAAAAATTAGTAGGAAATAAATTGTATTTAGATTTTCCATCTGTTGGAGCTACTGAAAATATAATGATGGCAGCTTCTTTAGCAGAAGGAACTACAATAATAGAAAATGCAGCAGAAGAACCAGAAATAGTTGACTTAGCTAATTTCTTAAATGAAATGGGAGCAGATGTTAAAGGTGCAGGTACTAATACTATAAAGATAAAAGGTGTTAAGGAGTTAAAAGGAGCAGAACATAATGTAATTCCAGATAGAATAGAAGCAGCAACTTATATGGTTGCAGCAGCTATGACAAAAGGTGATATAACAGTTGAAAATGTTTTAATGGAGCATTTAAAGCCAGTTGTAGCTAAATTAAGAGAAGCTGGTTGTGAAATCACAGAGATGGATAATTCTGTTAGAGTAGTAGGTCCAAAGGTATTAAAGCCAATAGACATAAAGACTTTACCACATCCAGGGTTTCCTACAGATGTGCAAGCTCAATTTATGGCTATGCTTACTGTAGCTAATGGAACTGGTGTAGTTATAGAAACTGTTTTTGAAAATAGATTTATGCATGTTGCTGAATTCAATAGAATGGGTGCTAATATAAAAATAGATGGAAGAAGTGCAGTTGTTAATGGAGTAGATGAATTACATGGTGCAGCAGTAAATGCTACTGATTTAAGAGCAGGAGCAGCGCTTATTTTATGTGGTCTTATAGCAGAAGGAGAAACTCAAATAGGAGAAATATACCATATTCAAAGAGGTTATGTTGATATAGATAAAAAGATAACAGCATTAGGTGGTCAAATCAAAATAGTAGAAGATTAATAATTGGTTTAGATAAGTAAGTTATAAATTGATAGGGTTGTTCATATACTTAAATACAAGGTTTTAAAAGCTAAGGAGGAGAGTATATGAAGAACCCATTGGTTGTTTTGTTAGGATTTGTAACTTGCTCTGTGTTAGTCCCTTCATTGATAACTTTAGTTTCTTACAAAAATGTGGAACTAACTGAAAAACCAGAGAAAGTAGTATCGATAAACAAAACCATTAAAAAAAATGATATTAAAGATGAAAGTAAGAAAGAAGATAAAAAGGTAGTAAACTATGAAACTGTAGACAAAAAAACACCAGTTATCAATGTCTATAATCACATATCAGGTAAAGTTGAAAAAATGGACATGGAAAACTATCTATGTGGAGTACTAGCTGGTGAGATGTCCTCGGATTTTGATATAGAGGCTTTAAAAGCCCAAGCTGTAGCAGCTAGAACGTATGTAGTATATAAGCAAGAACATGGGAAATCAAGTAAACATAAAAATGCAGTGGTATGTACTGACTATAAACACTGTCAGGAATACAAGAGTTATGCTACTCTTAAAAAGTTGAATGGCGAAGAATGGATTAAAAATAAGTATTCTAAAATTCAAAATGCAGTTAAAGGTACTAAGGGGCAGATAATAACTTATAATGATAAGGCTATACTTCCTCTTTATTTCTCTACCTCTTCAGGGAAGACAGAGAATAGTGAAGAAGTATTTTCATCAAAATATCCTTATTTAAAATCTGTAGAAAGCCCATATGATAAGTATTCTCCAAAATTTGCATCAACACTTAAAATAAGCAACACAGATTTTGTTAAGAGTCTTAGAAAATCTTATAGCAGTATTGTAATAGATGTGAATAATTTGAGTAAACAAGTTGCAATAACTAAAAGAAGTGATGCGGGAACTGTAGAAAAAATAAAATTAGGAAACAAAGAAGTCACAGGAAAAGATTTGAGAACTGTTTTTAACTTAAATTCTGCAAACTTTGATATAAAATTTGGAGAAGGATACATAGATTTTGTAGTAAAAGGATATGGTCATGGTGTTGGTATGAGCCAATGGGGAGCTGAAGGTATGGCAGAAGAAGGCTATAAATACTATGATATATTATCACATTACTATACTGATACAAAAATAAAAGATATATACTAATAATTGTATAAAATACCAAAAACACGTCAATAATCCAAATGTAGAAATATATTTGGAGGTGCGAAATGAAGAAAAAACTGTTAGAAAAAGATGGTTTTTATTTATCTTTATTTGTATGTGTTTGTTTATTAGCAGTAGGTGGAGTTTGGTTTACAAATAATAATGTAGATAAATTAGCTTCTAATAAAGGCATGATAGAAAAATCTAATAAAGATAGTGAAGAGGAAATACATTTAATTGAAAAAGATAAGAAAGATGCTATCCCTACTGCGACAGATTCAAAACAAAACTTAGAAAAAGCTAAGGCAAAAGAAGAAAATAAGTCAAGTACAACAAAATTAAATTACATTGGTGATAAGGTAATAAGAGAATATTCAGAAAAAGAACCTAGTTATTCTAAAACATTGGATGTTTGGGAAACTCATAAAGGTATAGATGTTAGTTGTACTAAAGGTAAAGAAATAAAATCTCTATTAAACGGAATGGTAGCAGATGTATTTGATGATGAAGAATATGGAAAATCAGTAAAAATAAAAAGCGACAATAATACTGTAGTAGTATATTCAAATCTAGATGAAAATGTTAATGTTAAGAAGAATCAGAAAGTAACAGAAGGACAATCACTAGGTACTGTAGGAAGTACTTCTCAGATAGAAAGTGAAGAAGGTATACATGTGCATTTAGAAGCATATAATGGAGAAAAATCTATAGACCCAATGAGTCTAATTAAGTAAAAGTATAACAAGTTTAATCATATTTGGTTAAGCTTGTTATATTTTTTGGTGTTTTTACATATATATCATTAAAGCTATTATGTGAGGGGGGTAATCTTTGAGATCTCATATAGAGGAAAGAGCCATAGTGGTAGCAAAATATATACTTGAAAAAAACACTACAGTAAGACAAACAGCCAAGACATTTGGAGTAAGTAAAAGTACAATTCACAAGGATGTTACAGAAAGATTGAAGGAAATAAATCCATCCCTTGCCAAAGAAGTTAAAAGTGTGCTAGACAAAAATAAATCAGAGAGACATATTAGAGGGGGATTAGCAACGAAATTAAAGTATGAGAAGGAACATAAAAAAATGTAGGTTAAAAACCTACTTTTTTTATTACATTAAATTATTATAAGAAATATATTAGATAATTATAAATAGCAAAAGAATAATACCTCCAAAACATTTATTTTCTCTTGATTAAAGCGAGATTTTTGTATATGCTTTATTATAGGAGTATTAATAAATAGGCTTATAATATAATCTAATATATAAATGAAGGAGTTGAAAAAATGGCTGGAGCTGATATAGGCATAGATTTAGGTACTGCAAATGTACTTGTTTATGTTAGTGGGAAGGGAATCGTTTTAGAAGAACCATCTGTTGTGGCAATAGACAACAGAACAGATTCTGTTTTAGCTGTAGGAGAAGAGGCTAAAAAAATGATAGGAAGAACACCAGGGAATATAGTTGCAATAAGACCTTTAAGAGATGGTGTAATTTCAGATTATGATGTAACTGAGAAGATGTTAAAATCTTTTATAGATAAGATAGTTGATAAAAAAGGCTTTGGAAGATTTTTTATGCCTAGAATTATGGTATGCGTGCCAACAGGTGTTACAGAAGTAGAAAAGAGAGCAGTAGAGGATGCTACTAGACAAGCTGGGGCTAGAGATGTATATATCATAGAAGAGCCAATAGCAGCAGCTATAGGAGCTGGTGTAGACATATCACAACCTAATGGCAATATGATTATAGATATTGGTGGAGGAACTGTAGATATAGCCATAATATCACTAGGAGGAGCCGTTGTAAGTGAATCTATAAAAGTTGGTGGAGACCGATTTGATGATGCTATAGTTAAGTACATGAAAAAACAACATAATCTTCTTATTGGAGAAAGAACCGCAGAAAAAATTAAGTTTGAAATTGGTTCTGCATTTAAGAGAGAAGAAGAAAAGTATATGAAAATAACAGGAAGAAATCTGATTACAGGTCTTCCTAGCTCTATAACTATAAACTCAACAGAAATGTTAGAAGCCCTTAGAGAATGCGTTGAACAAATAGTTGTTGCAACTCATGCTGTTTTAGAAAAAACACCACCTGAACTAGCGGCAGACATAGGGGATGTTGGTATAATAATGACTGGCGGAGGCTCATTATTATATGGATTAGATAAAATAATAGAACAGAGAACAGGAATAACTGTTACAATAGCAGATGAGCCACTATCTTGTGTTGCAAAAGGAACAGGGATTGCTTTGGGCTCAATAGATTTACTTGAAACAGGTGGGTCTTTCAAAAGAAAATAATTAGGAGAGTTTAAAATGTTAAATATAGATGAAATAAAAGAACTAATACCACATAGGTATCCATTTTTATTAGTGGACAAGATTACAGAGTTAGAAGTTGGAAAAAGAGCTGTTGGTATAAAAAATGTAACAGTTAATGAACCATTTTTTCAAGGTCATTTTCCAGATTATCCGTTGATGCCAGGAGTGTTGATAGTAGAAGCTCTAGCACAAGTGTGTGGAGTGGCAATGATGTCTTTAGAAGAAAATAAAGGCAAATTAGGTGTATTTGCAGGTATTGATAAAGTTAGAATCAAGAGAGAAGTAAGACCAGGAGATACATTGACTATGGAAGTTGAAATGACAACACTTAGAAGAAATATAGCAAAAGCAGATGCTAAAGCTTATGTTGGTGAAGAACTTGTCTGTAAAGGTGAGTTAATGTTTGCTTTAGTAGAAAAATAAAATTTATGCGTATGAAAACAGAAGAATAAACATCAAAATAAAAAGGTAGATAATTTGGAGTATTTATTAAATTAAATACTCTATAGTATCTACCCTTTTAATATAAAAAATTTTATCAGTTACCTTATATAAGATTTAAGTAGATACCAATAGTGCTAAAGCTATTGTTTCAGCTAAGTCTAATATAAAGCTAAGACGTATATTATTAAATGAAAGTCTGTTATTTTCATCAATTTTATCTACAATTCCTACTATAGAATAATTTCCTATTTGAGGTAGTTTTTTTCCCACACCTTTTCCGGGCAGGATAGGTCCTTCTCTAATTTGTATATTACCTATGTTACTCTGCGACCCCAAGCAAGCATCTATAGCCAAGAAGTTACCTTGCATATGTGTATTTTTTATAGTATCTAAAGACTCATATATATTTAAGGCGTGAATAGGGTTATCTAGTGTACCGTAAACGGGGTATTTAAATTTACTGTTTTTAAGTATTGTTCCAACTAAAGGGCCTAAAGTATCACCTATAGCCCTGTCTGTTCCTATGCAAACAACAATCGTATTTTCATTAATTATGGTTTTGAGAACTGAACTTAGCACCTGTATAACATCATCATCGCTGTAATTTACTTTAGCTAAATACAATAGGAACACCCCCTTCAAAAAAATATATGAATAAAAAGCACTAAAAAGACCTAACTTTAAATTTCAGATAGAGATAATATTTTATTTGTCTCACAAAAAAAGTGATGGCAAAAATATGACTAAAAATCTTGACAAAATTTTAAAAAAATAGTAAGCTAATAAGGTAAAATAAAATTTAAATCTTGATTACCTTATCAAGAGAGGCTGAGGGATAGGCCCTGTGAAGCCCAGCAACCACCCAAATGGGAAAAGGTGCTAATTCCTACAAGACAAAAGTCTTGAAAGATGAGGTCAGTTAATTAGTATGCGATTACGATTATTAACCTCTTCTTATAAGGAGAGGTTTTTTATTTTGAGTAAAATTTCTAAGAATTGAAGATAAGGTAAAACCTATAATAAAAATTAAGAATGAATAAGGAGGAACAAAAATGGCAAGACATTTATTTACATCAGAATCAGTTACAGAAGGACATCCTGACAAGATATGTGACCAAATATCAGATTCAATATTAGATGCATTGTTAGAAAAAGACCCACAGTCTAGAGTAGCTTGTGAAACTACAGTAACAACAGGCTTAGTTCTAGTAGCTGGAGAAATAAGTACATCTGCTTATGTAGATATACCTAAATTAGTAAGAGAAACAGTAAAAGAAATTGGATATACAAGAGCAAAATATGGATTTGACTGTGACACTTGTGCAGTTATAACTTCTATAGATGAACAATCTGGAGATATAGCTATGGGAGTTGATGAAGGTCTAGAAAGTAAGACTGGAGAAGAAATAGAACAAGAAATAGAAAAAGTAGGAGCTGGAGACCAAGGTATAATGTTTGGATTTGCATGTAATGAAACTCCAGAATTAATGCCACTTCCAATATCATTAGCTCATAAATTATCAAGAAGACTTACAGAAGTTAGAAAGACAGGTTTAGTTGATTATTTAAGACCAGACGGAAAAACTCAAGTTACTGTTGAATATGAAGGAAATAAAGCTGTAAGAGTACATACAGTTCTTATATCAGCTCAACATTGTGAAACAGTATCAAATGATAAGATAAGACAAGATTTAATTGAGCATGTTATAAAATCAGTTATACCAGCTGAATTACTTGATGAAGATACTAAAATTTATATAAACCCAACAGGAAGATTCGTTATAGGAGGACCTCAAGGAGATACAGGTCTTACAGGAAGAAAAATAATAATAGACACTTATGGTGGATATTCTAGACATGGTGGAGGAGCTTTTTCAGGAAAAGACCCTACAAAAGTTGATAGATCTGCTGCCTATGCTGCTAGATATGTAGCTAAAAATATTGTTGCGGCTGGACTTGCAGAGAAATGTGAGATAGAGCTTGCATATGCTATAGGGATAGCTAGACCATTATCTATATTTATAGATACTTTTGGGACAGGTAAAGTTTCAGAAGAAAAGCTTGTTGAACTAGTAAACAAACACTTTGATTTAAGACCAGGAGCAATAATAAGAGATTTAGATTTAAGAAAGCCTCTTTACAAAAAGGTTGCTGCTTATGGTCACTTTGGTAGAACTGATATAGATTTACCATGGGAAAAAACTGATAAAGTAGAACAATTAAGAAAAGATGCATTAGGTGAATAATGCTTAGACAAGGAACTGCTAGAATGTAATTTTATAATTACGTTTTAGCAGTTTTTTATTTTATAATTAAATATATTTAATAAATACTAATTTTCAATCATATAATAAAGAAACATTATTTACTGAGATTAATATATTTCATTATATAATATTGCATTAAATTAATACATATTAGAAGACATATGTTAAAAACTGGTTAAGATTTCGTTAAGTAATGTTAAATAATTCAAAAAATATTGAAAAGTAGCACTAATACAACTAATATAGTCTTAATAAACTTACATTAAATTTTACTTATTAAAAATTTATTTTATTTAGGAGGGAGTAGTGTGTATGTCAGGTAAAATAAACATCAAAATGGTTATAAGTTTTGCTGGAGCATATGTAGCAACTGTAATAGGTTCTGGATTTGCAACTGGTCAAGAAATAGTACAATTCTTTACGTTTTATGGATATGCTGGTATTATAGGAGGAATAATATCTATGGTATTATTCTCATGGTTTGGAGCAGAAGTTATAGAAAAAGGGAGAGAACTAAAGCTTAAAGAACCAATAAAGATTTATCAAGTATATTGTGGAAAATATCTTGGTACATTTTTTGAATGGTTTGGGCCATTATTCTTGTTTGGAACATTAGTAATAATGATTGCAGGAGCAGGAGCTACATTGTCAGAGTACTATGGGTTAAATCCATATGTAGGTAGGATTGGTATGGCAATCGTTTCCCTAATAACTGTATCTCTAGGTTTAACAAGACTTTCCAAGATACTAGGTAATATAGGTCCTATAATAATAATATTTACACTTTTAGTAGGAGCAATTAGTTTATTTAGTAATATTGGTGCTTTATCAAATGCAGGAGCTATAGTTGATAGTCTAAACGTCAAAACTGCTACATCAAATGGATATTTCTCAGGAGTGCTTTATACTTGTTATAATGTAATAATAGTAATAACATTTTTAACTGGAATGGGAGCTTCAGCAGAAAATAAGAGAGATGCTGTATGGGGAGGTATAGTAGGTGGAGTAGCCCTTATGGCAGCAGCTATAATGATGAATCTAGCACTACTTTCAGATGTAGGAAATATATACACAAAAGAAATACCAGCTCTTTATTTAGCTGACAAGATATCTCCAATTATAGGTATTTTATTCTCAGTAGTACTTTTATTAGGAATATATACTACAGCTGTACCATTATTATGGTCAGTAACTAATAGATTTGTGGAAGATGATCATCCTAAATTTAAAATAATAACAGTGGTAGTAAGCATATTAGCATGTATAGGAGGATTATTACCATTTGATAAACTTGTAGGGACATTATATCCATATACAGGTTATATGGGAATTTTAATTTTACTATGTATGCTTTATCGAAGAATTACCAAAACTGAAGGATATAAGGAAAATAAATCTGAAGTAAATTAATATCAAAATAAATTTGTGAAATTTAATCTATGTTTTAGAAGTAAGCTGGTTTAAATAAAATAGTTATTTATATATGGTACCTTTACTTTAAGGTACCATATTTTTGGGGTGCAGATTTTTTTTGTTTCTGATAAAATGTATAATAGTTGGAAATTAAGTTAAGTATAAAAATATAGAAAAATTTTCTGATAGAATCCTATCATAGAACTTAATATATTTAAGTATACTAACATGCAAACGGAACAATTATTAGTATTTTTAGGAGATAAAAATGGAAAAATTAGAAGGAATGATAAGCGAAATAGTCTTTAAAAATGAAGATAATGGCTATACAATAGCTCATCTGGTAAATGAGAATGATGAAATTGTTGTTGTAGGATGTATGCCTACTTTAGCAATGGGAGAGAGTATAGAAGTTGAAGGTAAGTGGGTAAACCATAAAATTTATGGAACTCAATTTGAAGTAAATAGTTTTATGCCAGTGACACCATCATCTTTAGAAGGAATTTATGTTTACTTATCTTCTGGTATGATACATGGAATTGGCGAAAAAATGGCTAAGAGAATAATTGATAAGTTTGGTGTTGACACACTAGATGTAATACAAAACTACCCAGAAAAATTACAAGAAGTAGAGGGGATAGGTAGTAAAAAGGTAAAGCAAATAGTAAAGAGTTATGAAGAAGATAGAGAATTAAGAAACATAATAATAGAACTATCTCCTTTTGGAATAACACCTAATTATTGTTTAAAAATATATAAAAAATATAAAAGTAGTGCAATAGAAATTATAAATAAAAATCCATATCAGCTTGCTGAAGACATAAGAGGAATAGGGTTTAAAGTAGCTGATAGTATAGCTAATAAAATTGGCATAGATAAAAATTCTAAAGATAGAGTATGCCAAGGAATATTATATACCTTAAATAAATCCCTAAGCAATGGACATACATATTTGCCAGAACATATTCTAATACAAGATTCGGAAAAATTGTTGGAGTTAAATGGAGATATAGTAAGAGAATGTGTAATGATGTTAGTATATAATCAAAAAATACATATAGAAAAAGTAAATAATGAAAATCTCATATATCTTATGCCATACTACCTGTCTGAAAATGGAGTATGTAGTCAAATAGTAAAATTATCCCAGTATGAATTTGAAGATTTGAATATAGATATAGAAAATGAAATTAAAATTTTAGAAGATGATAAGAAAATTAAGTTAGCAGAGAAACAAGTTTTAGCAGTTAAAGAATCTGTGAACAGTGGAGTATTAATTATAACTGGTGGCCCAGGTACTGGAAAAACTACTACCATTAATGCAATTATAGATATATTTGAAAATAATGGGAAAAGTGTAACTTTAGCCGCTCCAACGGGAAGAGCTGCTAAGAGAATGAGTGAAACCTCTAATAAAGAAGCAAAGACTATACATAGATTATTAGAAATGGGATTTTCAACAGACGATGATTTAACGTTTTTTAAAGATGAAGAAGACCCGATAAACTCAGATGTGATAATAGTCGATGAAGTATCGATGGTAGACATTATCTTAATGTATAATTTACTTAGAGCAATAAAATTAGGAACAAGAGTAATATTAGTTGGAGATAGTGACCAATTACCTTCTGTAGGTGCGGGTAATGTACTTAAGGACATGATAGACTCAAATATTATAAATGTAGTCAAATTAAATGAAATATTTAGACAAGCTCAAGAAAGTATGATAATTGTGAATGCCCATAAGATAAATAATGGTGAACCACTTCATTTAAATACAAAGGGAAAAGACTTCTTTTTTATAAGAAAATCAACGAATGAAGAGATATTGAATGAAATAATAGGTTTGGTAAATGAAAGACTACCTAAATTTTATAATGTCGATAAACTAAAAGATATACAAGTGTTATCTTCAATGAGAAAAGGAGAGTTAGGAGTTACCAATCTGAACATAGAGTTACAAAAGTATCTTAACAAAAAGGAGAAGTTTAAAGTAGAAGAAAGTTTTTCTAAAAGGTTGTTTAGAGTTGGTGACAAGGTAATGCAAGTAAAAAATAATTATACAAAAAAGTGGGAGACAGAAGACCAGAAGGAAAGTGGTGAAGGTATATATAATGGAGATATAGGCTATGTCTATCATATAGATAAAGATAAGAAAACTATTTATGTACTATTTGACCAAACTAAAATTGTATCATATTTATACGATGAGTTAGATGAGATTGACCATAGTTTTTGTACAACTATACATAAAAGTCAAGGAAGTGAATTTCCAGTTGTAGTGATACCAATAACTTGGGCTCCTCCTATGTTACTAAGCCGTAATTTATTATATACAGCAGTGACAAGAGCAAAAAAATTAGTTGTGCTAGTTGGAGATGTAAAATATCTGGAATATATGATAAAAAATAATAGAGTGAATCAAAGATATTCAAATTTAGGTTATAAGCTAAATAAATTTAAACAAGAAGGGCTGTTGATAGAGTAAATATGAAAATATGCAATGATAATTTTATTAAGAGTTTTAAAAATCTGATTAATAAATGTCTGGATTTTATTTATCCTGAAAATATAAATTGCATAATTTGTGATAAATCAATAAAAAAAACTAATACCTATTCAGTCTGTAAAAGTTGTTTTAATGAAATGAATTTTATACTAAATGGGTGTATAAAATGTGGAAAGCCAATAATACATCATTCGCTTGAAAAAGAATTTATTGAAGGGTGTAGCTATTGTTTTGATAAAAGTTTTTATTTTGATAAATCAATCTCCTGTATTGAATACAATGATATAACTAAAAAAATAATATTAGGATTAAAGTACAATCAAAAAACATTTATGACTAAATACATAGCTCAAATAATGAAAGAAAAGTTGGATTTAGAAAATGTGAAATTTGATTATATATTATTTGTTCCACTTCATAGGAAAAGACTTAATAAAAGAGGATTTAATCAAGCACAAAAAATAGCTTTGAGTTTGAGTAAAGTAATCAATATTCCAATATTAGATTGTATATCTAGGGAAAAAAATACAAGGATGCTCTATAAGTTAAGTAAACAAGAGCGAAAAAAGGAATTAAAAAATGTATTTGCTGTTAACGAAAATATTAAATTAATAAATAATAAAAATGTACTTTTGATAGATGATATATTCACAACTGGCTTGACAACAAATGAAATATCTAAGATTTTAAAGTTATCTGGTGTTAATAAGGTTTTTGTAATGACTTTGCTTACAAGAGCAAATGACAACTATGTTATGGAATAATCTTATATATTGACAATTTTACTTTAAAATATTAAAATGAATAAGTGATATTTAGGTCTGTGGTTGAAAGTCCAAGCCAGTCGCAGGCAAAAGGATCCACGTAAGTTAACACTAAAAATTGGGTTAATGAGCATGGTGCGGCTTAGAAGTAAGACCTACCGATAATAAAATCGAGAGAGAGTAGTAGTGCGGCGAACCCAAGCGAACCCTCCAGTAGGCGAGTGTGGGGTCAAAGACCAGGTCAGCTAAATATCATATTAAAAGAGAGCTAACATAATGTTTTTATGTGTAGCTCTTTTTTATATATAATAAATTTAGATTGAGTCATAAAGAGGTGATATATATGAACAAAAGACAAGAGAGCTTGTTAACAGTATTGCTATTAAAAGAAGAATTTATAAATATTAATGATATTGCTAACGATTTTGAGTGCTCAGAGAGAACAATAAGAAATGATTGTAAGTATATTGACGAATGGTTGTCTACTTTTTGTAATGCTTATATTAAAAGAAAGCCTAATGTAGGGATTAAGTTTAGTGGAGATGATACAGATAAAATAGTAGTAAATCAGAAGTTAAGAGGTGAAGTTAAAAGAGTAAACAGTGAACTTCATAAACAAGTTGAGATATTGAATCTATTACTTTGCAATAATAAGAAAATTACCTTAAATGATTTGTCCAATAAATTGTATATAAATAAAAATATTGTTAGAGAAGAAATAAATAAATTATCAGTAGAACTAAGTAATTATAATTTGAAAATTTCAACTAAAACAGGTAGTGGCATATGTATTGAGGGAAATGAGAAAGACATAAGGATAATGTTAGTGGCGTTCTTATTTAAATATATAGATAAATACAGACTAAACATGGATGAAATAGAATATTTCCATATGGTAGACATAATAGTTGTCAAAAACATAATGTCTATGATAGAAGATAAAATGGATATAAGACTTACAGATATTTCATTCAGGCAATTGATGTTATTTTTACTTATAAATATCATACGAATAAGGTTGGGGAATTCTTTTGAAATATCAAATATTAAAAGAGAACTAAAGTTAGAAATTCTTATATTAGATATAGAAAATGAGTTGAAATCCAGTCTATCTATAGTGTTAAATCATGAGGAAAAGTTATTTATAGAATCACTAATACTTGGTATGAATAAACAAATAAATAGTAAAGATACTAAAAAATCACTATACCTTAATGAAGAATTATCAGAGTACACAAAAAAAATTATAAATCTAGTATCAGAAGAATCAGGTATAAACTTTAATAATGATATATTGCTTTATGACCAATTAATATGTCACTTAAATGTTACAATGCACCAAATGCAAAGTAACGTTTATTTGGAAAATCCACTTTTAGACAATATAAAAAATAAATTTTGTTTTTTATTTACAGTAATTTCAAACTCAATAGGAATTGAGCAAAAAGGAAAACAAATAACTGAAGATGAAATAGGTTATCTTACTCTTCACTTTCAAACATCTTTAGAAAGAAAAAGTAATAAGAGAGAATCAACTAAAAAAGCAAGTATTGTATGCCCATTTAGTTTTGGAGTAAGTATGTTACTAAAAGTAAAGATAGAAAAGAGATTTAATAATATAGAAATAGTTGAAACACTAAGAGAAGAAGATTTAAGAAGAGATAACTTCAATAAAATGATAGATTTTATAATTGCATTTCAAGAATATGAAAATGTACAAAAGCCAATTTTTATAACAACACCACTATTTACTGATGAAGATGAAAATAAACTCAAAGAATTTACCAACAAAATAAAAGAAAAAGATACATCATATAAACTCATGAATAGATTAATGATGTCTGATTATTTAATAAGAGAGCTAGAACATAATGATATTTATGAGGCTATAGCATACTTAACTAATTTATTAATCGAAAAACATTATGCAGATAAAGAGTATTTAAATTCTATTATAGAAAGAGAAAAGGCATATCCAACTAATGTTGGGAAAGGAATATTATTTCCTCATGGTGACATGAAATATATAAAACAATCTGTATTATGTTTTGCAAGATTGAAAACACCAATAAAAATTAGAAATGGAAAATACATAAAGATTATACTTTTATTAGCTTATAAAAAAGATGATGATAGAAAAGTATTTAGAGAATTATTCAAAGAAATATCTAAATTGACAGAAGATGAAAATATGCTTGATGTGCTAAGTAAATGTGATATTAAAAATATAAAAAATATTCTTATATAAATTTATATCAAAATGTGAATAAGCACAAAATTTTCCATGCAATGGAAAAAGTTGTGCATGTTTTTTTGTTTTTATAAGATATTATATATCTATCAGATAGAAATCAGTTAAAAGTAGACAAGTAATTTAGGAGGAAGAAATGGAAGAAATAGTATTAAAGATTATAATTCATGCTGGGAATGCAAAATCTATGCTTTACGAAGCTCTTGATTGTGCAAAGGAAAACGATTTTGAAAAGGCTGATGAATTAATCGAAAGTGCAAATGAAGAAATATTAAAAGCGCATAAAGTACAAACAGAACTTATACAAAAGGAAGCAGGAGGAAATAAGTCAGATATATCTATTTTACTAATTCACTCTCAAGACCATTTAATGACTTGTATGAGTGAAAGAAACCTTATAAAAGAAATGATAGTGCTAAGAAAAGAAATTCAAAAACTAAAATAAAAAATAATTAAGGGGGAGTTAAGATAATGAAGAGAAAAGTATATTTATTTTGTAGTTTTGGGATGTCAACGAGCTTACTTGCAGGAAAGATGCAGAAAGTAGCAGATGAACACAATTTACCAATAGAAGTAGAAGCATTTCCAATAGCAGAAATTGATAAGATAGTTGTAGAAAAGAATCCAGATTGTATATTGTTAGGACCTCAAGTTAAATACATGCTAAAGGAGTTAAAGCCAAAGTTTGAAGCTCAAGGAAAACCTGTGGATTTAATAAATGAAACTGACTATGGAACTATGAATGGAGAAAAAGTACTAAAGCTTGCTATAAAATTAATAAAATCTAAACAGGCTTAAAGGATTAAAATTATAGTAAAAAGATACTGAGAAATGAGGGTGGATAGATGAATAAATTGGAAAGAATACTTATGCCATTGGCTGAAAAAATAGGTAAAAATAAATTATTAATTGCAATTAGAGATGGTTTTTTAGTATCATCACCATTATTGATAATAGGGTCATTATTTTTATTAGTAGCGAACTTCCCAATTAAAGGATGGGATGAATTCGTAGGTCAAATTTTTGGTCCAGATTGGGCAGTAAAATTACAACAACCAACTATAGCGACTTTTGAAGTAATGACTTTACTTGCAGTTTTAGGAATTGGTTACTCTTATGCTAAACAAATAGATGTAGACCCAATTGCATCAGCAGCAGTTGCAATAGTCGCTTTTTTTATAGTGACACCATTTGTAATACCATATACACCAGAAGGAACAAAGGCAGTCTATATGGTAACAGGTATCCCCTTGGGGTGGATGGGTTCTAAGGGAATGTTTGTAGGAATGATAACCGCAATAACATCTGTTAAATTATTTGCAGTAGTTGTCAAAAAAGGGTGGACATTGAAGATGCCAGATGGAGTTCCTCCAACTGTTTCAAAATCATTTGCTGCATTAATACCAAGTGCAATAGTTATGGTAGTTTTCTTTTTAGTTAAGATTGCTTTTGAAGCTACACCATATGGAAGTATACATGAATTTATATTTAAGTTTTTACAAATGCCATTATTAAAATTAGGAAATAGTCTAGGTGCTATGGCAATAGCTTATATATTCTTACATTTATTCTGGTTCTTTGGAATAAATGGTAGTAGTGTTGTCGGAGCTGTCTATAATCCAATATTAAAAATTTTATCAGCTGAAAATTTAGCGGCTTTTCAAGCTGGTTCAAAAATACCAAACATAATAACTGGTCAATTTCAGGATATGTTTGCAACATTTGGTGGGGCAGGTAGTACACTATCCTTAATTATAGCTATGTTACTTATATGTAAAAGTAAACGTATAAAATCAATGGGTAAACTATCAATTTTACCAGGGATATTTGGAATAAATGAGCCGTTAATATTTGGTCTACCAATAATGCTTAACCCGATATTACTGATACCATTTGCAATAGTTCCAACAATAAACATAATAATAGCTTATTTCTGCATGTCAGCAGGATTAGTACCACTTACAAATGGGGTTCAATTACCATGGACAACTCCAATTATATTCTCTGGTTTTCTAACAACAGGATGGCAAGGTGCTTTACTGCAAATAATACTTCTTGTACTAGGAATATTTATGTACATGCCATTTATAAAAATGTTAGATAAACAATATTTAAAAGAAGAAAAAACAAATGTTGAAGAGGAAGATGATGATATATCTTTTGATGATTTAGTATTATAGGAGGATAATTATGAAGAAAATAGTTATGATATTGGATCAAATACAAGCAGGTGCAGGTGGGAAAGAAAAAAGCAATATACCTCCTGCTGGAAAATCAAGCCCATTAGGTCCAGGTGTAATGATGGAACCATTTTTAAAAGAATCTAAAGTAATAGCGACACTTTTTTGTGGGGATGAATTTTTTATAAACAATGAAGAAGAAGTGACAAATAAGATGATAGCTATGGTTAAAAAGTTAAACCCTGATGTAGTAATTTGTGGACCAAGTTTTAATTATGAAAATTTTTCTAAGATGTCAGCAATATTATCTAAAAGTATAAACAATAAAACAGATATACCAGCTTTTGCAGCTATGTCAGAAGAGAATACAGATATAATAAACGAATACAAAAATGATATATGTATAGTTAAGACACCTAAAAAGGGCGGAATAGGTCTTAATGATTCACTAAATAATATATGTAAATTAGCAAAATCAATAGCAAATAAAGAAGATATAACTTCAATGAAAGAAGAATTTTGTTATTAATTAATACTCCACTAATTGTCAAATTTAAGTATTACACTATATTATGATTAAAGTATGTGGATAGAGTTTATATAATAAGGAGGGATTTTCTAATATGTGGGGAATGATAGCAACATGGAGAATGGCTATAGAAGGAATCACTGAAGCATCAGAACATTTAGAAAAAGGAATGGAAGCAGGAGATGCTGTAGAACTTGCTGTAAGAAGAGTTGAAGATTATCCATTCTACAAATCGGTTGGATATGGAGGACTTCCAAATGAAAACTGTGAAGTAGAACTTGATGCTGCATTTATGGATGGAAACACACTAGATATAGGAGCAGTTGCAGGTATAAGAGATTATTCTAATCCTGTCAGTATAGCTAGAAAACTAAGTTATGAGAAAGTGAATAATTTCTTAGTTGGAATTGGAGCTGAAGAGTATGCTCATAAAAATGGATTTGAAAGAAAAAATATGTTAACAGATAGAGCTAAGCTACATTATAAGAAGAGGAAAAAAGAAACTTTAGATAAGGGATTAAGCCCATATGCTGGTCATGATACTGTTGGAATGATATCTTTAGATAAAGATGGAAAGATGTGTGCAGCAACTTCAACAAGTGGACTATTTATGAAGAAAAGAGGTAGAATAGGAGATTCTGCACTATCTGGTTCGGGATTCTTCGTTGATAGTAGCATAGGAGGAGCTACAGCTACTGGTCTTGGAGAAGATTTGATGAAAGGATGTATATCATATGAGATAGTTAGACTTATGAAAGAAGGAAAACATCCACAAGAGGCATGTGATATAGCAGTAAATGAGTTAGATGAACAACTTATCAAAAGACGAGGAAAAGCTGGAGACTTATCGTTGGTTGCTATGAATAATAAAGGTGAATGGGGAGTAGCTACAAACATAGCTGACTTTACATTCTCAGTAGCTACTAAAGAAGAAGCCCCTACAGTGTATATATCAAATAGAATAGATGGTAAAACTATACATAAGGTTGTGTCAAACGAGTGGATGGAAGCATATGAAGCTAGGATAAAAGCACCAATAGAGGTGAGTGAATAAAGTTTGTATTTATACAGTAAAGTAGTATTCTTTAATATTTAAAAGGAGATTTTTATGGATATCATAAATAATAAAGTAGATGAGTTAAAAGAAAATTTATTAAGTGATATTATCGATATTGTAAAAATACCTAGTGTAGAAGGGGAGTCAGAAAATGGCTTCCCTTTTGGCGAAAAGGTAGGAAAAGCACTTAATAAAGCACTAGAAATTTCAAGAAACTTAGGATTTAAAGTTAGAAACTTAGATAATTATATTGGTTATGCAGAATATGGAGATAGTAAAGATTATATCTGTGTAATAGGCCATGTAGATGTAGTACATGAAGGCGAAAATTGGATATATCAACCTTATGGAGGAGAGATATATAATGGAAGAATCTATGGTAGAGGGGTATTAGATAATAAAGGGCCTATAATGTGTGCTTTATATGGACTATATGTTATTAAAGAATTAGGTCTAAAGTTAGATAAAAAGGTTAGGATAATTTTTGGCACAAATGAAGAAAGTGGATTTAAAGATATACCATATTATTTAAAAAAGGAAAAACCTCCTATAATGGGGTTCACACCAGATTGCAAATATCCTGTTGTATATGGTGAAAAAGGTATGGCAAAAATTATAATCAAAAATAACTGTAACTATAAGGAAGACACATTTTTAAGCTTTATAGAAAATATATCTGAAAAAGTGATTGTTACAAATCAAGAGCTATATAAAGAAAATGATGGTATAATACTGGAGATAAAAGTAAAATATGACTTTAGTTATAAACTAGAAGATGTATTAGATGAAATAAAATCTAATTTTCCTAATGGTACAGAGATAGAAGTAATTTCTAATTTTAATCCTGTATATTTTGATAAAGATAGTAAGCTTGTTAAAAAACTTCAAATAGCTTATGAAAGAGTAACATCATTAGATGGTACTCCAGTAACAACTAATGGAGGTACATATGCAAAAGTAATGCCAAATATAGTTCCATTTGGGCCTTCGTTTCCAGGACAAAAAGGAATAGCTCATAATCCCGACGAATATATGGATATAGATGATATAATTTTAAATGCAAAGATATTTGCAAATGCAATATATGAATTAGCAAAGGAGTAGTTATGTTAGAGATAATAGGAATGACAGTAGAAGACGCTAAGATTATAGAAGATTGTGGCGCAGATAGAATAGAATTAGTTAGTGCTTTAACTGAAGGAGGACTGACACCAAGCTTTGGGCTTATAGAAAGTGTTGTTAACAGTGTAAAGATACCTGTGAACGTAATGATAAGACCTCATGCTAAAAGTTTTGTATATAGTAAAGAAGATATAAATATAATGTTAAAAGATATAGATATAGTCAAAAAGATTGGAGCTAATGGCATTGTATTTGGAATGTTAGATAAGTATAACAATATAGATGAAGAAAGTTTAAATTTTTTATTACAATACTGTGATAATCTTGATGTTACATTTCATAGAGCAATAGATGAATCAAATACAATAGAAAGTGTTAATATTTTAAAAGATTATGACAGAATTACAAATATACTAACATCAGGGGGAAAGGGAAGTATAAGAGATAATACAAAAGTTATAAAAGATATGATGCTTAACTCTAATAATATAAAAATTCTTTTAGGAGGAGGACTTAATTTTAATAACATAGTGGAAATAAAGGAAGTAACTAAGGCAAATAATTTTCACTTTGGCACAGCTGTTAGAATAGATAAGAATCCATTTGAAGATATAGACAGACAAAAGCTTAAACAATTAGTAAATATAATTTCGAAATAATATAAACATATATGATTTATACAACTTATTAGATTAAATAAAGAGTGTTAGTCAATTGTAGTATGGGTATATAAATTTTATGAGTATTGATTAAGAAATTATTGTTATGATGCTTTACTACTTTTAGGTAATTTTGAAGCTAAACTAAATAGTGAAAGAAAAAATGAAATATGGAGGTCTTAGAAGTTGGATAACTATGAAAAATTTATAAAAGTTAAGTGGCATATAATACATATAATTTCCTAAAATTACCACTTTATGACATGAATTCACATATTAATAAACAATTATTGGAGATATTTGTGGATAGAAAGGACAATAAAAATAGCTTTAAATACACAGGAACAAGAGTTATTAACAGTTTTATCCACATTATCCACAGGGTATTGTTATAATATTAATCCACATAAGCATTAAGGTGATTGAAAATGAAAAATAATTCTATCAATTGAATAGAAAAAATCACAAAAGTTAATAATAAAAGAAGGATTATGAGAGTTTGTGTAGAATATATTATTAAAGTATAAATTTTCTTATACTGGCATAATTGAAGGGAGATGTACTTATGAACATAATTATATCTGGAAAACAAATCGAATTAACTGATGCAATAAAAAATAAAATCGAAAGCAAATTAAGTAAGTTAGATAATTACATTCATCCAGACACTGATGTAAAGGTTACAGTAAGTGCTAAAAAAACAAGACAAAAAATAGAAGTAACAATAGCTACTGTAAATGGTCCTATAATTAGAGCAGAAGATATGCAGGAAAATTTATACACAGCTATAGATGTTGTATATGATAAATTAAGTAAACAATTAAAAAAATATAAAAAGAGACTACAAGATAAGCATCAAGACAACAAGAGTATAAGATTCCAAGATGCAGAGATAAATCTAGCAGATGAAATAGAAGATTATGAAGATGAAAATCAAGATATAGTAATTCAAAGACGTAAGAAATTTAGTGTTAAGCCAATGAGCGAAGAAGAAGCTGTATTACAAATGGAATTAGTAGGACATGATTTCTATATGTTCAAGAATATAGATTCAGATGAAATAGCTGTAGTTTATAAACGTCATAATGGCGGATATGGTATAATAGAACATGAATAAAGCAATCTAGATTTAATCATATTAGCTATCGATAAATAATTTATCGATAGCTTTTTAAATTAATATTAAAAGTATAGTTTTTATGGTAAAATGAATAATAGTACAATAAAGAACGAGGAGAGATGTAAAATATGAGCTTTATGGATAGTTTATTCAACATGGCAGATAAAAAAGAATTGAAAAAGTTCAGTAAGACTGTTGATATAATAGATTCATTAGAACCTAAATTTGAATCTATGGCAGACTCGGAACTTAAAAATATGACAAATACATTTAAAGAAAGATTAGAAAATGGAGAAAGTATAGATGATATACTTCCAGAAGCATTTGCAGTAGTCAGAGAGACTTCTAAAAGAGTATTAGGTCTTAGACACTACAGAGTTCAAATGATTGGAGGTATAGTGTTACATCAAGGAAGAATAGCTGAGATGAAAACAGGTGAAGGTAAAACTTTGGTTGCAACTGCTCCTGTTTATTTGAATGCTCTTACTGGAAAAGGTGTACATGTTGTAACAGTAAATGACTACCTTGCAAAACGTGATAGAGACCAAATGGCAAAGGTTTATGAGTTTTTAGGAATGAGTGTAGGTGTTATTGTACATGGTCAAAATCCAAAAGTTAGAAAAGAACAATATGATTGTGATATAACTTATGGTACAAATAATGAATATGGATTTGACTACCTAAAAGACAATATGGTAATACACAAAGAGCAAAGAGTTCAAAGAGGATTAAATTATGCGATAGTGGATGAGGTCGACTCTATACTTATAGATGAAGCTAGAACACCACTTATTATATCTGGTCCTGGAGATAAATCAACTCACTTATATTCAGATGCAAATACATTTGTGTTAACTTTAAAACCAGATGACTATGAATTGGAAGAAAAAGATAAGGCTGTATCTCTAACAGCATCAGGTATACAAAAAGCAGAGGTATACTTTAATGTTGATAATATAACAGATATATCTCATACAGAGTTATATCACCATATAAATCAGGCTCTAAGAGCACATGTAATAATGAAAAAAGATGTTGATTATGTTGCTAAAGATGGAGAAATAGTAATAGTTGATGAATTTACTGGTAGACTTATGTTTGGTAGAAGATATTCAGAAGGCTTACATCAAGCAATAGAAGCCAAAGAAGGTCTTAAAATACAGAGAGAATCTAAAACACTAGCTACTGTAACATTCCAAAATTACTTTAGAATGTATAAAAAACTTTCAGGAATGACTGGTACAGCAAAAACAGAAGAAGAAGAGTTTAAAGCAATATATAAAATGGATGTTTTCCAAGTTCCTACTAACAAACTTATGGTAAGAGAAGACTTGCCAGATAGTGTATATAAGAGTGAGATTGGTAAATTTAATGCTGTAGCTGAAGAAATAATTGAAAGACATAAAGTTAATCAACCAATACTTGTAGGTACAGTTTCAATAGAAAAGTCAGAACTACTATCACAAATATTAAAGAAAAAAGGTATTAGACATGAAGTATTAAATGCTAAACACCATGATAAAGAAGCAGAAATAATAGCACAAGCAGGTAGGCTTGGAGCTGTTACAATAGCTACTAACATGGCTGGTCGTGGTACTGATATAGTTTTAGGTGGAAATCCAGATTTCCTAACTAAGAGAGAAATGAGAAGAAATGGATTTAAAGAAGATGTAGTAAATAGAGTTGATACTCCAATAGAAGGAATACCTGTGGCAGGAAATGAAATTTTATTTGAAGCTAGATCAGAGTATGAAAGATTATATAAACAATTTAAACAACAAACAGAAGAAGAACAAAAACAAGTAGTAGAAGCAGGTGGACTTGCTATAATTGGTACAGAAAGACATGAGTCTCGAAGAATAGATAACCAGTTAAGAGGTCGTGCTGGTCGTCAAGGTGACCCAGGTAGTTCAAGATTTTATATAGGTCTTGATGATGACCTTATGAGATTGTTTGGAAGCGATAGAATCTCTGGAATCGTAGATAAAATAGGTCTTGAAGAAGACATGCCTATAGAACATAGAATATTATCTAAGTCTATTGAAGGTGCACAAAAGAAAGTCGAAGGTAAAAACTTTGGTATAAGAAAACATGTACTTCAATATGATGATGTTATGAATAAACAAAGAGAAATAATATATGCAGAGAGAAAACGTGTATTAGAAGGTGAAGATTTACAAGAGCAAGTACAATCAATGACTCATTCTATAATAGAAGAAGCAGTAACTCTTTATACACAAGATAAAGGATTTGATGAAGACGGGTTTAAGGAACACATGTATAATCTGTTCCTACCAAAAGGTAGTATAGAAATCCCAGAGATAGAAAAACTTAATCCGGTTGAAATAACAGAAAAAGTTTATGAAATAGCTATGAAGATATATACTGCAAAAGAAGAACAAATAGGTGATGAAAGAATGAGAGAAGTTGAGAGAGTTATCTTACTTCAAGCTGTTGATAATCACTGGATAGATCATATAGATGCAATGGATCAATTACGTCAAGGTATAGGGCTTCGTGCTGTAGGTCAACAAGACCCAGTTATTGCTTATAAAATGGAAGGATTTGATATGTTTGATGAGATGAATAAACATATCAAAGAAGATACTGTAAGATATTTATTTAATATAACAATAGAGGCTCCAGTAGAAAGAAAAGCAGTTGTAGATGTTGAAAATCTAACTTCTCCATCAGATGGAACTCTTCCAACAAGTAAAACTATTAAGAAAGATGAAAAAGTTGGAAGAAATGATTTATGTCCTTGCGGAAGTGGTAAGAAATATAAAAACTGTTGTGGAAGATAGTCTTGGAGGATTAAATGTTAAGAATACAAGAGTATAGACATAGTGTGGAGCAAATAGCTTCAAATTTAGAAGAATTGAGGGTTTCTCTTTGACATAGCTTCATTGATGGAAAAGATAAAAATTAATGAAGAGAAGATAAACAAACAAGATTTTTGGAATGATAATGAAGTAGCACAAAAAGTACTTCAAGAAAATAAAGCTTTAAAAGAAACTCTAGATGAATATGAAAGTCTAAACAACTTATTAGAAGATGTAGAAGTATTAATTGAAATAGGTCTAGAAGAAGAGGATGATTCTGTTGAAAAGGATATAGAAAAGTCTATAGAATTAATAGAAGAACAATTATCTGAGATGAAAATAAAAACTCTTCTAAATGGCGAGTATGATAAAAATAATGCTATATTATCTATAAATGCTGGAACTGGAGGTCTAGATGCTCAAGATTGGGCTCAGATGCTTCTAAGAATGTATATAAGATGGGCAGAAGGCAAGGGATATAAAGTTAAGCTTTTAGATATAATATCAGACCCTGAAGCTGGAATAAAGACAGCTACAATTCTTGTAGAGGGAACCAATACTTATGGATATTTAAAAAGTGAAAAAGGGGTTCATAGATTGGTAAGAATATCTCCATTTGACCCATCAGGAAAGAGACATACTTCATTCGCTTCTATAGACGTAACACCAGAGTTAGATGAAAATATAGAAGTAGAAATTAACCTATCAGATTTAAAGATAGACACATATAGAGCGTCTGGTGCTGGAGGGCAACATGTAAACACAACTGACTCAGCTGTTAGAATAACACATATTCCTACTGGTGTAGTAGTTCAATGTCAAAATGAAAGGTCTCAACATTTAAATAAAGATAGAGCCATGAGACTTTTGATGGCAAAATTGATAGAGTTAAAAGAATTAGAGCAAAAGGAAAAAATAGAAGATATACAAGGTAAATATTCACAAATAACATGGGGTAGCCAAATTAGGTCATATGTTTTCCAACCATATAAGTTAGTCAAAGACCATAGGACAAATGCTGAGTTTGGAAATGTAGATAGTGTTATGAATGGAAATATAGACTTGTTTATCAATGAATACTTAAAAATGAATAAGACAGTTTAATAAATAATGTACAGTAATTAAGATAGATATATAAGAAGGTTAGTGCTTACTATGCACTTTACAGCACTTAGGCTGAGGACTACAACCCTCAGCCTTCGTTCTGTTTACCGTTATACTTATGAAAAAACTAACATTAGGAGTGAAAAAAATTGGATATAAATCAAATCTTAAAAAATGAATTTAATCTCAAAGACGAACAAATAAATAATACGCTAAAGCTTATTGATGAAGGAAATACAATACCATTTATAGCTAGATACAGAAAAGAAATGACTGGTGAGATGAGTGATGTCACATTAAGAGAATTCTATGAAAAATTGATGTATCTAAGAAACCTTCAAAGTAGAAAAGATGATGTAGTTAGGTTAATAGATGAACAAGGAAAATTAACAGATGAAATAACACAAAATATAGAAAAAGCAAAAACACTACAAGAAGTAGAAGATATATATGCACCATATAAACAAAAGAAAAGGACTAGGGCAACAATAGCAAAAGAAAAAGGGCTAGAAAATCTAGCAGTATCAATACTAGAGAGTAATCTAGATAATATAGATTTAGAGGCGAAGAGTTATATAAATGAAGAAAAAGAAGTAATTTCTGTTGAGGATGCCTTAAAAGGCGCAAGAGATATAATTGCAGAAACAGTTTCAGATGATGCTAAGATTAGAAAATACATAAGAGAGCTTGCTTTAAGAGAAGGAATGATAGTTAGTAAAAGTTCTACTGATGAGAAATCAGTTTATGATATGTATTACGATTATAGTGAAGCAGTAAAAAGTATGGCTCCACATAGAGTTTTAGCAATAAATAGAGGAGAAAAAGAGAATTTTTTAAAAGTTAAATTAGAAATAAATAATGATAAAGTTTTAAATTATATAGTAAATGAATATGTAAATGATAAAAACTTTAAGAATAAAGATGAAATTGTAAATTCAATAGAAGATTCATATAAAAGATTAATTTTCCCATCTATAGAAAGAGAAGTAAGAAATCATCTGACAGAAATAGCTCAAGAAAGAGCTATAAGTGTATTTGGAAAAAATGTTAAAAGTTTATTACTTCAACCACCAGTTAAAGATAAAGTAGTTATGGGATTTGACCCTGCATTTAGAACTGGTTGTAAAATAGCGGTTGTAGATAAAAATGGTAAATTATTGGACTATACAACAGTATATCCGACAGACCCTCAAAATAATGTAGAAGGGGCAAAGAAGACTTTAAAAGAATTAATTGAGAAATATAGTATAGATATAATTTCAATAGGAAATGGGACAGCATCAAGAGAATCAGAAACATTTGTATCAGAAATGATAAAAGAGATAGATAGAGAAGTTCAATATGTTATAGTAAGTGAAGCTGGTGCATCAGTTTACTCAGCATCTGAACTTGCAAATGAAGAACATCCAGATATAAATGTATCAATAAGAGGAGCTATATCTATAGCAAGAAGACTACAAGACCCATTAGCAGAACTTGTGAAAATAGACCCTAAGAGTATAGGTGTAGGTCAATATCAACATGACTTAAATAAGAAGAGATTAGAAGAAGTATTAAATGGAGTTGTTGAGGATTCCGTAAATAGTGTTGGAGTAGATTTAAATACTGCATCATATTCTCTATTAGAGCATATTGCAGGAATAAGTAAGGTTATCGCAAAAAATATAATAGCATATAGAGAAGAAAATGGAGACTTTACATCAAGGGTCCAACTGAAAAAAGTAAAAAGACTTGGGCCTCAAGCATTTACTCAATGTGCTGGATTTATGAGAATTTTAGATGGAAAAAATCCTCTAGATAATACGGGTGTACATCCTGAAAGCTATGATATATGCAAAAAAATGATTGAAATAATAGGATATTCTTTGGATGATGTAAAAAATAAAAATATAGAAGAAATAGATGAAAAAGTTAAGGAAATTGGTTTGAGAGAATTAAGTGAAAAATTGGAAGTAGGCCAAGTTACTTTAAGAGATATCATAGCTGAAATCAAAAAACCAGGAAGAGACCCAAGAGAAGAGGGTATAAAGCCTATACTTAGAACTGATGTCCTAAAAATTGAAGATATACAAGAAGGAATGTCTTTAAAAGGTACAATAAGAAATGTTGTAGATTTTGGAGCATTTGTAGATATTGGAATAAAAAATGATGGATTAGTTCATAAATCAGAAATGAGTAATAGCTTTGTAAAAGACCCTATGAGTATTGTTACAGTAGGTGATATAGTAGATGTAAAAGTAATTGGGATTGACTTAAATAAAAAAAGAGTAGCATTGTCAATGAAAAAATAGGTTAAGTTATGTTTAGTTATGATACTTACATGTAACGATTGTGAATGTAAGTATCATAATAAAAAAATTTAAGAAATTATGAAATAGGATTGTAAGGAAATAATATTTAAAATAAGTAGTATAGTATTGAAAAGTATAGTATTGAAAATCAGGAGGAAAATGAATGGTTTTTGTAAAAAATGGTAATATAAATACCATAACAAATGGAGTAATTCAAGGAGATATACTTATAGACCAAGGAAAAATAATAGAAATAGGAAAAGATTTAATAGCACCTTTAGATGTAGAGGTGATAGATGCAAGTGGTAAATTTGTGTTTCCAGGGTTTATAGATGCCCACACTCATTTGGGATTGTGGGAAGATGGTATAGGATTTGAAGGAGCAGATGGAAATGAAGAAACTGACCCAATAACACCACAATTAAATCCTATAGATGGAATTAATCCAATGGACAGAACATTTAAAGAAGCTTTTGAAGGTGGTATAACTTCTGTGTGTACAACTCCTGGAAGTGCAAATGTTATGGGAGGTCAATGTATAGCTATAAAGACATATGGAAAAAGAATTGATAAAATGGTAATAAAAAATCCAGTAGCATCTAAAATAGCCTTTGGAGAAAATCCAAAAAGTTGTTATGGTCAAGATGATAAATCTCCACAAACTAGAATGGCAATAGCTTCATTGCTTAGAGAAAATCTTAAAAAAGCAGAAGAATATTTAGAGGAAGTCGACCTGTATGAAAGTCATGATGATGAAGACTGTGAAAAACCTGAATATGACATAAAAATGGAAAGTTTGATACCTGTTTTAAGAGGGGAAATTCCTTTTAAAGCACATGCTCATAGAGCTGATGATATGTTTACAGCTATAAGAATTGCAAAAGAGTTTAATTTAAAGCTTACATTAGACCATTGTACAGAAGGTCATCTTATAGTGGAGGAGCTATTGGAAGAAGGATTTCCTGTAATAGTAGGACCATCATTATCAGAAAGGTCTAAGTTTGAACTTAGAAATTTAACTTTTAACACAGCTGGGATACTTTCAAATGCAGGGCTTGATGTATGTATAATGACAGACCATCCAGTAATACCAGTTCAATATCTTCCAATATGTGCAGGAATAGCAGCTAAGCATGGTATGAAAGAAGAAAAGGCAATAGAATCTATTACAATAAATCCAGCTAAGACTCTAGGAATTGAAGATAGAGTAGGTTCTATAGAAGTTGGTAAAGATGCAGATATAGTAATTTGGGATAATTCTCCACTAGAGATTCAAAGTAATGTACTTTACACTATAATAAATGGCAAGGTAGTGTACGAAAAAAAATAACTTGACAATTATTAAAAAATTAACTAATATAAGAGTGTAAGGAAAATTAAAAAATCAAAGAAGATCTTCGGGGCAGGGTGAGATTCCCTACCGGCGGTATAGCCCGCGAACTACTTATGTGGTTGATTTGGTGAAATTCCAAAGCCGACAGTAAAGTCTGGATGAGAGAAGATATTTATGGAATATAAATAAGTTTATTTTAGTTTGTTTAAACTATATCCATAAAAACTCGAAGATAGGATCTTCGAGTTTTTTGTTTTTCCTAAAAAATATAAATATATTTATTAGGAGGATAATAATTATGCAAAGTACAGCAAAAAGAAGTAATATGATTTCAACAAGAACTTTAGTAGTAATGTCAATTTTATCAGCAATATCTTATTTATTAATGTTTATTCAAGCACCAATACCAGGTATATTTCCAGATTTCTTAAAAATTGACTTGTCAGATATTCCAGCAATATTTGGTGGTATGTCTTTAGGACCAGTAGTTGGGTTTGGAATAGTTGTAGTAAAAAATATACTACAAGCAATTACAGCAACAACAACTGGAGGTATAGGAGAATTTGCAAATATATTAATTGGTGGTTCTTACGTAATGATACTTTGTTATTCATATAAGAGAAGTAAAGATTTAAAAGGTGTATTAATTGGATTTGTATTAGGAACAATAGCAATGACTATAATTGGTTCATTAGTGAATTATTTTGTAATGTTACCACTTTATGGTCAAATGATGGGACTAGATGCTATAATAGGCTTAGGTTCAGCTCTAAATCCTAAAATTCACGACCTATTTACTTTTGTAATTTGGATGATAGCACCATTTAATGTACTAAAAGCTGTGATAATATCTTTAGTAACATTACCACTTTATAAAAAAATGGGAAATGTAATAAAAAAATAATCAGACAAGAAAATATAAAATTTTAAAATTAAATATATTGAAAAGCCATAATTTATTTATAACTTCAGTCTCATGTTGTGATTGATGTATTAAATACATTATGGCTTTATTAATTTATCAAAAAATGTATTTAAAATAAGAAATATTTAGACAGATTTAATTTTTAAAATAAAGGAAGAATTAAAACGATTAACTATTAAAATACTAAAAAGGTATCTACAATATGCAGAGCGAATTCATAATAAACAAAAAATAAAGTTATTATTAAGAATAAATAATGTTTTGAAATGTGATTCTTAATAATAGCTAATTTAATAATGATAGGAGAGTAGATTTATGAAAATATGTAAAACAATGAAAAAAGTATTTTTAGACGATAAAGGGTATTATTTTAATAGTGATTGGGAAAATATTCATATAGGCATTGATAGTAAAATGTTAGGAGATTCTTTAAAGTATATTACAAATGAGTATATTGAAAATATGGAAAGAGTGAAGTATGATTATCATGAATTAGAAAATATAAATAATCAAACAGATGGTATGTGTACTTTAGCTGTAAGACAGAATTATAAAGCTTTGAAGTATGTAAAAGATCAAACAGAAGAATTATGTTTAGAAGCTATAAGGTACAATTATAGAGCACTTGAATATGTAAAAGAACAAACTGAGTATATATGTCTTGAAGCAATAAAAAAGGATTGCAATGCACTTAAGTATGTAAGAAATCAAACAGAAGAACTTATTATACAAGCAATAAGATGTTCTTCCAATATAGATGTTGTAAGTATATTAAAAGCTTTAGAGGTTCAAACAAGAAAAATATGTTTAGAAGCAATTAAAAAAGATGGCAGGTGTCTTGCATATGTTAGAGAGCAAAGTGAAGAATTATGTATAGAAGCTATAAAACAAAACTATAAAGCACTTCAATATGTACAAAACCAAACAGAAAAAATGTGTATAGAAGCTGTAAGTCAAAATGGTATGGCATTACAATATGTAAACCAGCAAACAGAAAAAATATGTTCAGAAGCAGTCAAACAAGATGGAAGAAGCCTACAATTTGTTAATAATAAGACAGAAGAAACATGTATAAGAGCTATAAGATATTTGGATAAAAAGTACAATATTAAAGATGTACTAAATTACATAGATAACTATACAGAAGAGATATGTACAGAGATTGTAAGACAAAATGGAAAGATGCTTATGTATATAAAAAATCAAACAGAAAAAATGTGTATTGAAGCAGTAAAAGAAAATTATAAATCTCTCAAGTATGTAAAAGAGCAATCAGAGGAAATATGTAAAGAAGCCCTAAAACAAAATTGTAAGGCAAAAGAGTATGTGAAGATTGCTATTGATGATTATGTATAAGTTTTGATTAAAAAATAGCTACGCACACTCGTGACTTTAGTCATGAGTTAGTAGCTAAAGTAGTCAGCATATAGGGAAACTTATATGTAGAGATAGGATAAGAACCTATCCAATACTACTTGAATTGCTGGAAACCCCTAAAGCTAACCAAACTAAAACATAAGGATGAAATAAACCTAAGTGTGAAAGTTACGAAAGTAGAAAAAATTGGTT
>NZ_JAGWCS010000018.1:0-51729 GCF_020657705.1 Clostridioides sp. ZZV15-6598
GTAATATTCTGGATATATAATAAAATCAATAATAAGAAAGCTTTTTATAAATATACATTTAGGTCTTTAAATTGGAGGAAAATATTATGGATAAAAATATTGAAACAAGTAATTATAATGTTCCATTTGATTATGCACGAAAAAAACTCAAAGAATTAGACCCTCATACAATTAGTAATTTAAGTAATACTGACTTTAATAGTGATTCAAGCAAATTTAATATTGATTTTTTTGGTAGACAGTATATAGTTGATTATCCAAGTGGAGAAGTTTGGAATGGTAATGGAAGCCTCTGCAAAAATTTCGAACTTAAGATTCTAATGCTTAGGTATTTGTGTAATGCCAAAGGTATACCTCTTACAAATAAATATATAACTTTTAAAGAAGTCCCTGGAGGTAATGTTTACTATCCTAACTTTCTAAATAGAACCCTAGCAAGACTTTCAGAAATCTTTACATCTCAGATAGACAAGTATAAACTGGTTATGGAGAATATTGGAGCTGAAAAAGTAAATATGGGTGACCTAGCTTATAAGTTTACATACATAGGTAATACTTCTATGATATTTATACTCTGGTTTGGAGATGATGAATTTCCACCAAATTCAAATATATTATTTGACTCTAATATAATTTATTATTTTAATGCAGAAGATTTAGCAGTTGTTCCTGATACAGCTATAGATGCAATTTTGAATAAAATAAATCAATTCTAAGCATCGATACTATTATAATAAAGTTTTTGATGAATTTAGTCAGAATCTAATATGAAATGGAGTTAAAAAATGAATATAGAAAATCAATATTTATCAGATATAGAAGAGATATTGTCACACAGATATGATAATGGTGCAGACTATTGGGCTACACCTGACAAACGTTTAATGAAAGGTTCCCCTTTCACCACACTAGATAGTGTACTTTATCTGTTGGAATTGGGTAAAAAACCTACTGATACTTTACTTAAAGAATGTGCTGACTTGATATTTAGCACATGGCGAGAAGATGGACGTTTTAAATTGTATCCAAAAGGAGGTATTTATCCCTGCCATACAGCTAATGCAACCAATGCACTTTGCCACATGGGATATGCTTCAGATGTTAGAATACAAAAGACGCTTGAATACTTTTTAGATACTCAGTATACTGACGGTGGTTGGCGTTGCAATAAGTTTAGTTTTGGTCGAGGTCCTGAAACTGAGTACTCAAATCCACTTCCAACGCTTAATATATTAGATGCATTCCGTTTTAGTGACTATCTAAATAAAGAGCCAAAACTTGATAAGGCTGTAGATTTTTTACTTGAACATTGGACAATTAGAAAACCAATCGGACCTTGCCACTATGGGATTGGCACACTATTCATGCAAGTTGAATATCCATTCCGTAATTATAACCTATTTCTTTATGTCTATGTTTTATCATTTTATAATCGTGCAAAGAAGGATAAGAGATTTATAGAAGCGTTAAAGATACTTGAATCTAAAATGTTAAATAGTCAGATTATTGTTGAACGTGTAGTCCCAAAGCTATCCAAGTTATCTTTCTGCAAAAAAGGTAAGCCAAGTGCACTAGCTACAACACACTACCACGAGATATTAGAAAATCTAGAAAAAAGATAATGCTATTATACACAAATAAGTATAGCTTCTTTGTATTTTTTAAAGCTGCTATACTTATTTAAAATGATTTACATAAAATATGTTAAACTGGCTGGTCTAACTGATTTAAATATTCTTGTTTACTCTTTCCAATTTGTAACACAATCTCATAATTTAATTTACTTCTCCTTAAGTCAACTCTAGATATGCTTTTTATCATCCCACAGTCTAACATATCTTCAAAAACCTTTCGAGATAATCCAAGCTTCTCACGTAATAATGTCGATACCTTCAATTGACATGGATACTTACTTACAATATGAACTTGTGTAAGGTCATCAATACAAATATCTTGACCTACTATTTTATATTCCGGGATACCAACTTTCGCCCCATTTCTATGTAAAAGCTCAACATTCATAGCATATTGTTTAACAAGATTATAATCATTCGTATAAAATTGTTCCAATATCTCTGGATTTAAGTTTTTTGGATTAATACGAGAATATATAGTTGAATTCCATGTGGAATCACAATTTGAGCATTTATATATTAACCAAACATCTAAATACTTATGTTGAGCATTCACTCTAAATAAATCTGAACAAATATATTCAGTCTTTTTGCCACATTTTTTACAGTACCTAATTACTGGTAATTGGGATTTATATTCAATCTCCCAAGTAATTTTTTGCATACATACAATTTCCTTTCTATAATATTGCTAAAATAGAAAGTTATGAAAAGGTGGAATATAATCAAGCATTTTTCTCAAAATAGTACCTCCTAATTTTTAATAAATTTTAATTTCAATTATAAACTTATATAATAATTTATTTCCCCTTAATATATACACTACAACTGGATTTTTTTATTATATAAGCTTCTGAAATTAATTAAATTATAGCATCCACTAAAAAAAAACTATACCTTAAACATTTTTAACAAAAGAAAATAAGCCAGTATAGTTATATAACTATACTGGCTTACATTTAAATATCTTTTCTTTTTTCTTGTAATACAATTCTTTGAATACTTTTCAAAGACAGATAATATTTTTCTGATAAATATTGCAAATCATGACCAACTTGATAATCTTCATAAATTTGCATATTTCTAATTGTTAAATCTTCACGAGTAGATGTATTACTTCCCCATTCTCTTTTATTGTTTGATTTTCTGGGAATATAAATACATTCTCCATCCACATATTCTTGTATCAATTTAAGTAATTCTTCTGGCAATATATGTATTGCTTTTTTATAGCTCATTTTGCTCTCCTATTAAACAGTAATTTTTTATTAGGAATAGCAAAGGGCTATCTGTATATTAAATTTTATAGTTACAATAGCCCTTGCTATGCAAAAATAAAGATTAAATCAAGCATAAAGTCTCACCCCTCCTTATATCACAGCAATACATATAAGTCTATCAATAGCACAAATAGTTGTCAATCAGCATAATTCCTTTATTTTTTATTTATATTGGAAATTTATAACATATCAAATTATAATTGTTAATTAATAGAAACTCTTTACATTGATGGATTTATTACCGAACATGGAACTCCAACTATACATTTTCCACAGATATCACATCCACCTATATAAGAATATTTTTTTTCATTTATCATGCACATTTCATAACATTTATTTCTATCAAACCCATCTTCTTTCAAAGCTTTTTTCACGCATTTACTTACACACTTTTTACAACTATTATTATGTTTATACAAACAGTATTCCTTTTTTGGCCTTTTAGTTGGTTCTAATTCTAAACTTGTGATTATACTTCCTATCCTTCCACAACATCCTTTTTTTGTAATAAGCATATTATTTAGACCAAAAGTTCCAAGACCTGCTATGAATGCTACATGTCTTTGTGACCAGTCACTAATCAATTTATCATTATCAAAATTATATGACCCAGGAATTGCATAGGAGTCAAATCCCATATTTCCTAGCTCTTCACATAAAAAATTATTTAAATCAGAAATTAATTTATTAGTTTCTATATAAGATCTCGCCCAACTTTCTGAACATTCAAGTCCACTAATATTACTATTATTTATGCTTTCATCAAATGGTATAAAATATGTAATTATAGTCTTGCCATCTTTTAAAAAATCTTTTGGCATAGCATGAGATATTCCTACAATATTTTTTAACTGATGAAACATGTCATCTTCAGCAGAAGCATAGGCAAATAAAAGTTCTTGCCACTTTGTAATTATATTATTTGACTTATGATAATCTTTTACAAAATTATTCATTAACCCTTCAATTCTATCTTTCATAATATCCCCCCTAGACAATTCTATCTCTAATTTCATGCTATTATTTTATATTATATAACAGTGCTCTAGAAGATGCTTATTAATTGATGTTAAAACAAAAAACTTCTAGTATATAAATCAAATACTAGAAGTTTATTTATTTTAATTATTCAATCTAATTAATAGAGATTCCTGCACTTGCATAACCTGCTACAGTATTGACTAATGAAAGACCTGAAGCTGATGCAGTAAATACTAGCAAGAGACGAGTTTCCGCTGTTACTGATATATTTAATCCAGTTGTAATTCCATGAGAAGTTGAACCGACTGACAATACTCCCATAAGCGATGGGGCTAGTGTTACTGTTGCTCCTGGTACAGCTGTAAATGTATTATTTGGTGAAGTTGATTGATAAAGTGTTGCTCTTATTGTAATTGTTGAACCAACAAGTGAAAGCCCTGCTGTTGTACTAAAATATGCTGACATAGATGTTATTGTTCCACCTCTTGGCATTGAAAATGCAAAGTTAGTCAATGTTCCAGCTGGATTTGTAAGGTCTATTGTTCCACTAGCTATACTTACACCTGGAGCTGAACTACCAAATCCAACAAATCCTGGTGTACCTACTAATCCGCCAACTATAGTTGTAAGTGATAATGGTATACCTGATGCAAAAGGTATTATTGCACTTGCTCCTGCTACTCCTGTATTTCCTGTCGGCCCTGTTGCTCCATCTACTCCTGTATTTCCTGTTGCTCCTGTTGGACCTGTTGCTCCATCTGCTCCTGTATTTCCTGTCGCACCTGTTGCTCCTGTTGCTCCTGGTACTCCATCTGCTCCTGTATTCCCTGTTGCTCCTGTTGGACCTGTTACTCCATCTGCTCCTGTATTCCCTGTTGCTCCTGTTGGACCTGTTGCTCCATCTGCTCCTGTATTTCCTGTTGCTCCTGTTGGACCTGTTGTCCCATCTGCCCCTGTATTTCCTGTTGCTCCTCTTGCTCCTGTCGATCCGTCTGCCCCTGTATTTCCTGTTACTCCTGTTGCGCCTCTTAACCCTGTATTTCCTGTTGAACCTGTTGGACCTGTTACTCCTCTTGCTCCCGTTGCTCCGTCTGCTCCTGTATTTCCTGTTGCTCCTGTTAGACCTCTTAACCCTGTGTTTCCCGTCGCTCCTGTATTTCCTGTTGGACCTGTTAGACCTCTTAACCCTGTATTCCCTGTTACTCCTGTATTTCCTGTTGCTCCTGTTGATCCTCTTACTCCTGTATTTCCTATTATCCCTGTTGGACCTGTTGCTCCTGTATTTCCCTTTGGTCCTACTGAACCTGTTGCTCCTACTGAACCTGTCGCTCCTCTTACTCCTGTATTTCCTGTTCTCCCTGTTGGGCCTGTCGCTCCTGTACTTCCTTTTGGTCCTACTGAGCCTGTTGCCCCTACTTGACCTCTTACTCCTGTATTTCCTGTTGCTCCTGTTGGGCCTGTTACTCCTGTATTTCCTCTTGGACCTGTTGGGCCTACTGAACCTGTTGAACCTCTTACTCCTGTATTTCCTCTTGGACCTATTGGACCAGTACTTCCTCTTGCTCCTGTATTTCCTTTTGGACCTGTTGGGCCTGTTGCTCCTGTATTTCCCTTTGGTCCTGTTGGACCTATACATGATGTTGGACAGCTATGATGAGAATTACAGCTTTTATTACAACTTCTATTATAACTATTGTTATCGTTATCATTATCATTAAATGGGCCAAAATATTTATTTCCACTCATTATTAAAACCACTCCTTGATATATTTGAGCTTTTAAGCTCTATAAAATTTTTAAAAATTAATATTATCATGACTTATAAAATATTTCTAAACTTACTAAAATAATCTTCGTTGTACAAAATAGCACTATCATTAGGTTTAATCTCTTTCGCTTTTTCATGATAATAAATAGCTTTATCCATTGCTCTTAATTTGTCATAACATACACTTAATTGTATATATGGTAAATATCCATAACAGTCATTTAGTTTAAAGCCTCCATTAATATCATTTTTTTCTCTAGTTAATGCTACCTTATACCAGAAAATTGCTTCTCTATATTTTTGTCTATCAAATAGGTGCTTTCCTATATCACAACAAACTTCTGCTCTTGGCTCATCAAATTCAAAGCTTCTAAATAAAGAATATAAGGCATTTTTTTCATTATTAATTAAGTAATAACATGTGGCTAAATCTCTGCAAGCACTTATACAATCTTCAATCCATCCTTGAGATGAATCTAAAAATCTAGTAAAACCTTCTATTGCTTCTTCATATCTTGCATTATAGTATAACTCTCTGGAATAATAAAATTGATGTCTTGCTTCCAATACTTTTCCTTCTGAAATCATTTTTTCAAAAATCCTAAGATTTCTAAGGGGGTCCTGTCTGTGAAGTTTTTTATGAGATATTGCTATGTCAGAATAAACTATCTCTCCAACAAGAGGTATTACTTCATGAATAGGGTCAACCCACTTATAGTTAGAACTTCTCTTAAATAATCGTTCCCTATAATATGAAAGAGTTGGTTTATCATTTTCATCAAAAGACACATTGTATTTTGCCATAACAATATCAATAGAAGGGTCTAAACTACCTTTAACTTTTAATAATTTTTCTCTATCTTCTTCTAAAATTATGTCATCTGCATCAAGCCACATTATATAGTCCTTAGAAGCCTTAGAAAATGAAAAATTTCTTGCAGCAGAGAAATCATCTATCCATTCGAAATCGTACACCCTGTCTGTATATTTTGAGACTATTTCTTTTGTGGAATCTGTAGAACCAGTATCTACAACTATAATTTCATCCACTATATCCTTTACACACTCTAAACATCTGCCTATAACTTCTTCTTCATTTTTAACAATCATACACAAACTTATTGTAATCATAATGTACAACTCCTTTGTCTTCTATATATTACAGACATAAGTAATATATGATATTTCTTCTTATTTTGTTATTAAAATCCAGAAAATTTTTAGCGACAAAAAATTAGTAGGTAAATTTATTTATCATGTATATTTATATTTCATTTTTATTGAATTCAGAATTTAAAGACTTCGATTTGATTGATATGTACTTTTGCGTTACCATAAAGATAAGAATATGTAAAATTTAATCATTCATATGATATAAAAAAATCAAACTATTTTTGATAGGAGGTAATTTATGAAAAAATACTTTGAAATATTAAAATCTAGTGGAGCTGACATTGCAATTTCAATAGACCCTAAAACGATTGTCACAGCAGCATGGACAATTTACAAGTGTCAGTTTGGTTGTAATACATACGGTCACAGTCATTGTTGTCCACCCAATACTCCAACCTATCAACAGACACAATCAATAATAGATTGTTACGAAAAAGCTATTTTATTTCGATGTCATAAAATGAGTATTGTTACTCCTTTAGCTGTCGAAATAGCAAGAGAACTTTTTTTAGATGGATACTATAAAACCATTGCTTTTGGAAGTGGTCCTTGTACAAAGTGTGCCAAATGTAATCCTGATACTTGTAGTTTTCCTAACAAAACTGCTCCATCAATGGAAGCTTGTGGTATTGATGTTTTTGCTACAGTAAGGTCAAATGGACTTGAAATAAATACTTTACGAGAAAAGGGAGAGATTCAAAATCACTTTGGATTATTATTAGTTGATTAAAAAAATTAATATTTTCTACTCAACTTTTTATATCAATTTTTTGTATTTATTATTTGTACAATAGCATTCAATCATATCTTATAAACTCATATTTATAATATTCTTTATCTTTTATCATAAGTTCATAGAATTTACACTTAAAGGAACTCCTTATGCAAATTAACCAATGTGGTCTATAAGTTATCATATCATTACAATCACATTGGTTAATATCTCTAGAAAATCTCTAAACTGATACGTAAAATTACTATTTATTACTCATTTACTTACCATTTTAAAAAACTTCTTTTTTTAAACAAAAAAATAACCATGTTCATTTAAACATGATTATTTTAACATTAGTTATATACTATGGAATAAGCTTTTAAAATAATAATCTAATCTCTTTTCTCCATTATGCAATCAATCAATCCATATTCTTTAGCTTCCTTTGCAGTCATAAAATTATCTCTATCTGTATCTACTCTAATATCTTCTATTGATTTTCCAGTATTCTCAGAAAGAATTCTATCTAATTTTTCCTTTGTTCTCAACATATTATCTACTGCTATTTTTACATCTGTTGCTTGACCTTTAGCTCCACCCACAGGTTGATGTATCATAATCTCTGCATTAGGTAAAGCATACCTTTTACCTTTTCTACCTCCAGCAAGTAAAAAAGCACTCATACTTGCAGCCATACCAATACAAATAGTTGATACATCACATCTGACATAGTTCATAGTATCATATATAGCAAACCCTGATGTGACAACCCCTCCTGGACTATTTATATATATAGTTATATCTGCATCTGGGTCTGCTGATTCTAGAAATAGTAATTGAGCCACTACTAAACTTGCAATATCATCATTAATGTCTTCTCCTATAAAAATAATTCTATCTTTTAATAGTTTTGAATATATGTCATAAGACCTTTCACCTTGGCCTGTTTGTTCAATCACATGTGGTACTAAACTCATGCTACCTTCACCTCACAATTAATATCAAAGTTGAGATAAGAATGAATTTCATCTCTTCTTCGTTTATAATTAATACTTGTATAAGAAATACATTCTACATTTTGGATTTGATGATTTGGATTTAAAACAAATCTTTGTTGAATAGGATAAAATTCATCTTTACTTCTATATACTTGTGGAGATTCTTTATATAAAGTTTTAAATGCTAATGTGAAAGATTGGTGTGTAGCATATCCAACTGTAAGAGCTATATCTATAATGTATTTATCTGTATATACAAGTTGTCTAGCTGCTTCAGTAAGTCTCCTTCTTTTAATGTATTGATGCATAGTACATCCCACAATATTTGTAAACATTCTGTGTAAATGATATTTTGAATAACTAGCAACATCAGCTATTTTATCTAGATTTAGATTTTCTGTAAGATGTTCTTCTATATAATCAATGATTTCCATAATCACATCTGTATTTGTTTTCAACCTCATCATCTCCTTTTAAGTATTATAACTCATACAAGAATTTTCTTCTTAATATAAATTGCTATCTTAAATTAATGACTGATATAAAAACTCAATTAATAATAAATTTACAATTTGTTGAATTACTTTATCTATCATTTACTAATTTTATTTTTTCTATATTCTTTCAGACCTTTATTTAATAAAATAGATTCTTTCTTATCTCTTTTACAAGTAGCAAGTGTTATACAAAGATAGATAATAAATATAGATAGTGCTATAAACAGAGCTTGAAAAATATGACCACTATCAATCCAATTACTTTTAAATGAAAACCACAGAACGAAAACAAACAGAAAAATTATATGAATTACTTGGCGAATTAGTAACTCTTTTCTACCTAGTTCTCGTTTTGAATAAAAAATTAGTGTGGATAGAGATGTTACCAATGCAATTAATAAAATCTGTTGGAAAATACTTATGCTAAATGTCTCCTCAGGGCTAAATACTAGGCAAGAAGTAAAAACAGATATTAAAACTCCTGTAGTTATCATACAAAAATAACGAACTACATTCTTTAGTATATTTATTAAATTCATATTCAATCAACTCCTTTATATCCTTAGTTTTTTCTTCAACATTGGTACATATTGGCGTGAAATAATTGTCTTTTCACCATTATCTAGTATTACTTCAAATCTACCATTAAAAGCTGGTACAATTGAGTCTATTTTTGTAAGATTTAATATTACAGACTTTGATATTCTAAGAAAATCACTATTTAAAAAGATTTCCTCAATCTGATAAAGCTTCTTCTTAAACTCATAAACATCATTCTTACAATAAAGATAAGTATGATTATCTACAGATTCAAAGTAATAAACATCTAAAGGATTGATACGATAGAGTTGTTCATTTTTATATGCTATAAGAGACTCTCTTTGCATCTTGATGTTAAAAATCAATTTAAGCATTTCGTCATCAAGATTTCTGCATCTTATGATAATTTCATCCTCTTCTCCATCTAATGGAGTTTCAATTATTACTTTCACTCTAACACATCCTTTCTTTTGATTTCTATAAAAAGACTATACTGTATTTACCTACTATTAATTTCTAGCTTTCTTTTCTTGATACCATAAGTATAGTAACAAAATAAAAGACTATTGCAGAAATAACTAGAAACATAATATAAATTGAAGTTTCAGATAAACTGCCAATACCACCAAATGTTACTCCCATATGTTCATTAAATGCAGTTAATACATTTGTTGAATCCACAAATGCTACTTTTGATGGATACTCTGTAATAATTTGTCTAAGTAATACAGTACCATGTGAAATTGGAAATACCTTTATAATGGTTTGCACTGCTTGAGGTAAGCTTCCAATAGGTATATAAATTCCCGTCAAGAATCCAATAAGAGTACCTATAATCGTAGAAGCAGTTGCAAAAGTATCTATGCTATTTAACAAATTTACAATAAAAAATATCATTGCACTAGATGATAAAACTGTTAATAAAATTACACCAATAACCTTTATAATAGAAAGCATAGGTAAAAATTGTCCCCCACTTAATACAATATATATCTCTGCAAGTATAAATGTAAATATACTCATAATTACACCAATTAAATATGAACTTAAAATATATCCTCCTACCAACTCTCTTGTCTTAACAGGCGAACAATAAAAATCTTTAGTTCTTTTTAATTCCTTATCCAATACTGTAACTCCAAATGAACCCATTGTTGTAGTTACAGAAACAACAGAAATAATTCCTGCCATTGCCCAACTATTCATTAATATATTTATGTCTTTAATATTTGGATAACCTTCTTTTAAATTTTCTCCTAAAAAAATAACATATATGCCGATTACAATTATTGCACCTAAAAAAGATGAAAATACTCCTCTTTTATTTCTTAAAAAAATCATTATATTTCTTTGTGCGATATTAAACATTTTTTTCACCTCTATTTCTAACTATATTCAAAAATACATCATCTAAATTATTTGCTTTGTATTTATATTTTAGTTCATGAGGTGAACCTTTTGCTGTGATAACACCATAGTCAAGCATTACAATATAATCTGCTTTTGAAGCCTCCTCCATATAATGGGTTGTAAGAACTATAGAAAAACCATATTGTTTTTGTAATTTTAATATAGTATCCCATACACATTTTCTAGCTTCTGGGTCAAGTCCTGTTGTAGGCTCATCTAGAAACAGTATTTTAGGAGTATTTAAAAGAGCTCTTGCTATATCAGCCCTACGCTTTTGACCTCCAGACAATTTACCATATGGTCTATCTATAAATTCCATAGCCCCTACAGACAAAGCAGATTCATGCACAATTTGTCTTACTTTATCTTTATTCTTAATATAAAATTTTGCACGAATTGTAAGATTTTCTCTTACTGTCAAAAGTGGGTCTAGTATACTTTCTTGAAATACTACTCCAATTTTTTCTTTAATTTTATTATCCTCTACGCCTAACTTATGCCCATCTATAATTACTTCTCCACTATCATAATTCAATAATGTACAAAGAATATCAATTGTTGTAGATTTTCCAGCACCATTAGCCCCCAATAATGCAAACAAATTACCTTCCTCTACATAAAAATCAATTCCTTTCACGACTTTAAAAGTATCATAGCTTTTTTGCAAATTAATTACTTCTATTATCTTATTCATCCATTTCATCTACCTTCCTTAATTGATGATTTCAGAATACAATAAGTAATTTGTCTACACAATACAATTGGAAGTATGTAGTATAAATGAATATGTGAGTTGTAAAAAAACTAGAGTAAAATACATACCTAAAAATAAACTATTGTAAAAAACCTTACCTATATATCTTGATTTGTATTTATTATTTTGCTAAGTATTTTTATTCCCTGTTCAATTTCATCAAAACTAAGATGAGCATATCCTAAGACAACTTCATGGTCATATTCTATTTTATTTTCAATTGCATATTGCTGTATTGGATAAATTTTGATATTTGCTTTATGAATTTGATTGAGTAGTTTCTCAGTAAAAATAACATTATAAAAATGAACAACTATGTGAAGCCCTGCTGCTTGACCTTTGATTTTAAATTCATTTGTAAATTCAGTATTCAAAATATCAATAAGATATTTACGCTTTCTATTATATAGCTTCTTCATTTTAAATATATGTTTTTCCAAACCTCCATTTTTAATAAATTCAGCTAGAACATACTGAGATATAGATTCTGTATGAACATCAGAATACATTTTTAAGGATTTATAATCATCTATCACATCATCTGGTAACAACATAAATCCCATACGAATGGCTGGAGATAGGATTTTGCTAAATGAACCTATATAAATTACTTTATTGGGATTAAGTTCATAAAGGGAGCTAATTGGTTGACCTTCATATCTAAATTCACTGTCATAATCGTCTTCAACTATATAGCAATTGTTTTCCACTGCATATTTAATAAGTTCCAATCTTCTTTGAATTGGTAAAATACCACCTAATGGATATTGATGTGAAGGTGTTGTATATATAAAAGAAACATCCTTTACAAATTTTATTAGATTAGTATTTATACCTTTATCATCCACTTGAATTCCAACAGCTGAATATCCCACAGTAGAAATTACTTTTAACAATCCTTTGTGAATAGGGTCTTCCACAATAACTTTTTGATTATTTTTATATAAAACTTGTGAAATTAAAGATAAGCCTTGTGTTGAACCAGAAACAATCATAATATTTCGTGGACTACATTCAATTCCTCTAGTACGAAATAAATATTGTGATATTTCTTCTCTTAATCTCCACACCCCCGCAGTACTATTGTATCTAAAATCTGAATCTGACAAATCATGTAGTATTTGTTTATATAACTTTGATAATTCTTTGCGTGGAAATAGCTTTAATTCTGGAATTCCAGAACAGAAATCTATATAATTATTTTGTTTATACTCATGTAAATTGTCTCTAATTTCAGAAGTATAGTCTAACTTAAAGTCAATTTGATGGTCTAATATTACTTTAGCTATAGTTGTGCCATAACCATGCCTTGTTTCCAAATATCCCTCTGCAATTAATTGATTATATGCATCTAACACTGTATTTCGTGATACAGAAAGTTCTTTGGCCAAAGTTCTAGATGAAGGTAGTTTTTGTTCAAAATTTAATCTCCCATCTAAAATCATATCTTTTATCTTACAATAAATTTGTCTTGATAATGATATGTCACTATTTCTATTAATTGTAATCCACATTTTAATACCTCCAAAAGTGGTTCTATAAAATTACTATAAAAATGGAACTACAAAATCCATTTTTTACTTGCTAAGATTATACCATAAAACAAAAAATAAAAAGGAGTCTAGATTATGTTAGAAATATCAAGTAGAGTAAAAGAAATTTATCCCAATATCAAATTTGGAGTTATGATTGTAAATATGACCTATTCAACGCCTGACAAAGAAAATTTTTTACTTCTTAAAAACGCTGAAATTGAAAATATTATTGCACAAAACCCTGAATACAATCGTAAAGAAAAGATTAAAACAGAACCTCTTTCCAACTACATAAAGTATTATAAAAAATTTAAAAAAACTTATCCTATATTACTTCAATTAGAATCCCTTTTACTAAAATCAAAAGGTATTCCAAATGTAAGTATACCTATTCAAGCAATGTTTTTGGCAGAATTAAAAAACCTTCTTTTAACAGCAGGACATGACCTTGATAAGATAGAATCACCTTTTAAAATAGATTTAGCAAATGGAGAGGAACATTTTTATGGTATAGGAGAAAGAGAACAAGTTCTAACAAAAGACGATTTATTTTTATCAGATAATCTTGGTATACTATCTAGTATTCTTAATGGACCAGATAATCGTACGCAGATTACAAAAGAAACTAAAAATATTCTATACTTTGTATATGGACCTGATGGAATTTCTGAAAACCAAATTTATAACCACCTAAATGATATAAAAGATTATATTTTAAGTGGTTTTCCAGACTCTAAAATTGATTTAATTGATGTATTTTAATTAATATCGATGTATTTTAGTTAATATAATGAAAATTTAAGTTTAGTGGATATTCAAAATATTAGTGGATATTCTAAGTGAAGTATACATCATTGTTCAACTAGATATATACTTCACTAAAATTAATTTTATATAAGCATTAACTTTTTCTAAAACTTTATTTAAAAAACTAACTCATTATATCTCATATAGATGACTTACTTTTATATCTAAAAAGTTTCATAAGAAACAATTTCATTTAAAGGAAGACGAGTTTTATTATGTCTATTTGGGCTTTCTGGCGTTCCAGCTTCATATCCTATTAGTAATATGTTTACTGGTTCAAGATTATCTGGTAAGTTAAATTCTGCTCTAATTACATCTGGATTGAAATAACATACCCATACACTTGCTAACCCAAGTTCAGTTGCTTGTAACATCATGTGGTCAGTAATTATACTTGTATCAATATCTGTAAGTTGTTTACCATCAAAAGGTCTTGTCCAAGCTTTATCCTTATCTCCACATATGATAATTGCTAATGGTGCATCATATATATTTGCAGCCTTAGAAACTTTATTAAGACCTTCTGTTTCTTGTATTACAATTAATCTTTGAGGCTGGCGGTTACCCCCTGTTGGAGCTATTCTAGCAACTTCTAAAATCTTCTCCAATTTTTCTTTTTCAACCTTTTTGTCCTGATAATTACGACAAGAATATCTTGTTTTGGCGATTTCAACAAAATTCATTTATTTCCCCCCTATCATTTTATTAGGCTAAGTTGATGATTTATTTAACCTATGCTATAATTTTATCACTATAATTTTATATTACAATAATGCACTTTTTTGTAACATAGTACCAAAAAAGGTACTTCAAAATATATTGTGAGGTCTAAAAAAATGAAAAAATGTTCAAGTAATTACAGTTGTCCTATAGAAGCAACACTTGCATTGATTGGTGGTAAATACAAGACACTTATTCTTTGGCATCTTAAAGATACCACATTAAGATTTAATGAACTTAGAAAATTAATACCTAAAGCAACTCCTAAAATGTTAACTCAACAATTACGTGAATTAGAAGCAGATAGTTTAATTGTAAGAGTTGTTTATCCTGTTGTGCCTCCAAAAGTGGAATATTCATTATCCGATTTTGGAAAAAGCATTATTCCTATTTTAGATGTTATGTGTGATTGGGGTTCTGATTACTTAAATAATCTTTAATTTATTATAATTTAAATCCCATAGCTAATTTTACAACTTCCATATGTTCCTTGGATGTCAACATTTCTAAAAGCTTAAAAGCCACATGTGGCGCGGTTTCTGGACAATATGAAGTTATAATATTTCTATCTACAACAATTGGCTCATTGACTACATTTACATCAAATTCACTTAACTGTTTTTGTCTTTGACCATCTTTTAAATGATATGTAGTGGCTTTACGATTTTTTAAAACACCACTTTTACCAACAGGTAAAGCTGCTACACAAATAGTAGCAATTATCTTTCCTTTTGCATCAAACTCTCTTATTAAGTTTAAAAAAGATATATCATATGCTTCATCATAAAATCCAAACTCTTCAAATCCTCCAGGAATAGCTAAGGCATCATAATCATCTACACATATTTCATCTATTGTTTTGTCAACTAATATTGGAACATTAAATGTGCTTACAACTTGCTTTTTAAATCCACCAGTTACTACATCTATCTCGTAATCATAATCATTTCTGGCCCATCCCATAACATCTACAAATACGCTGAATTCCATAGTTTCAAAACCTTTTGCTAAAAAAACTAAAACTTTCATATTGTATTTTCCTCCTAAAAATATGTAATAAAGTAGGTATTAATATAATCAATATTTTAGTCTATGCTTATCTAAAAAATATCTTTGATTGTATTAATCTCCTCTTTAATTGTTGATAAAACAATGGTTGTATTAGCTTTCTGGATTCCTCTGATTTTTTTCAAAGTTATTGATATAAATTTTTCAAGTTCATTTGTGTCCTCTGCTAATACTTTTATTAAATAATCATATTCTCCTGAAATGTGATGACATTCTAATACAGTGTCATACTCTAACATAGTCTTCTTAAACTCTTCTATACTTTTAGATAAATCTGTATTGATAAATATGAAAGCTAAAAGTTTATATTTTGTTTTTTCTCGATTGATTTGAATAGTATACTTTTGAATTATATTTGACTGTTCAATTTTCTTTATCCGCTCTGAAACTGCTGGTATTGATAGATTAACTTGTCTACTTATTTCAGAAGTTGAGGCTCTACTGTTCTTTTTTAGAGAATTAATTATTTTTAAATCTATCTCGTCTATGGCTATTCACCTCCTTAATTATTTAGTATAATTCTAGCTAATAATTTAAAATAAGTAAATAATTTAAATTATTTCAATAAAATTTAATGAAAAATAGTATTTATCATTAAAATTTTAAACTAATTAAATATAATATACATAACACACTTAAAATATTTAAAGCAAGATAATGTTAGTATTTTTATTATCCATATCAACTCAATTTTTTAAGTATAAAGCTAATACTCTTTAAATTATTATTTCGTAATAATAATTTTTTTTATTTTATAAAAAAAGTAATGATTATAATTTATATATTTATAAAATTACAATCATTACTTAGTAATTAATATTAGATGTATTTCTCTATATACATATACTATATGTATTCTTTTACATACCTTTAAATTTATATATTTCTTTAAGAAACATATCTTTTGGCATAGGCTTTGCATATAAATAACCTTGTGCATAATAACAATCAATGCTCATTAAAAATTCTGCTTGTTCTATCCTTTCAACACCTTCACAAATCACCTCTAATCCTAAATCAGTTGCCATCTCAACTACTTTACTAATAATCTTACCTACCTTACCTTTTCCTTCAGAATTATCTAAGAGAGATTTATCTATTTTAAGAATATCTACAGAAACTTGATTTAGAAGATGTAATGAAGAATATCCAGAGCCAAAATCGTCAACAGAAATTAAAAAACCAAGTTCCTTAATCTCATTTATCATATCATTTGATATACTATCATTTTCAAATAGACTTTCAGTTATCTCAAGTTCAATTACACTTTTAGGTATATCATATTTAGCAAGTAAACTTTGTAATCTATTTATATAATCTTTTTTCTGAAAATGTACTCTTGATTGATTTACAGAGATTGAAATAGGTTTAACTCCAGAATCTATCCAAAACCTTGTCAACTTACATACTTCTTCTAACACAAAAAAATCAACATCTATAATTCCACCACTCTTTTCAAGTATAGGAATAAATTCTCCTGGATTCATAAATCCAAGTTCTTTATGATTCCACCTAACAAGTGCTTCTGCACCAATAATATTGTTTGTTCTCATATCAAACTTGGGTTGATAATACACCTGAAATTCATTATGTTCTAATGCATAATCTATTCTATCAACAATCTCTTTTTCTTTATTAAGACTTTCTCTGAGAGATTCATCAAAATATATAATAGATGAATTGCTTCTTTTTGCTTTTCTTCTAGCAATTTCAGCATAATCAATAGCCTTTGTAATAACAATGTCTTCCTCTTTAATAATATATACTCCAAAGTTTGCCTTTACTTTAATGCCAAATCCCTTAACTTCAAAGTATGATATACTTTTACTTATATCAATAAGAGTTAATTCCAAATCTTGTTTAAAATCATATGGTAAAAGTAAAAGAAAATGGTCTGCTTTTACATGAGCTATTAATGCCCTGTCTCCAATAACTCTATTCAAAACTGATGCAATTTCTTTTATAATCATATCGCCAGAATCTCTACCGTAATTTTCATTTATGACAGCAAACTTAGATATATCAAAAGCAATTACTGCATAAAATTTTTCTCTATGCTTTTCTAGAATTCGTGGTGCTTGTTCTTCAAATCCATTGTAATTCCAAACTCCATTTTCTATATCTTTAAATGCCAAATCAAAAATATGAGTGGAATGTCTTTTGTTGATTGCAATAACATAAGAAAGTACTGCTATTATAACTAAAAAGAAACAAAAAGAAATTAAAACTGTTTGAACTGGATGCTGATGAATATACTGTGATAAGCTAATTTTATAGTCTTGAAAAATTGTCTGCTTTGCAATAATTTCTGAACACTCATCTTTATTAAGTGCATTTATTCTCTTATCTAAAATGGAATATAATGTTGGATTTATATTTTTTCCAACACCTAAAGATATATTAGTTTTATAATCAGTAACTAGAATTGCTTTTAAATTATTATAGTCTTTTTGTATATAGTCTTCAGCAGAATATGTATTTACAAATGCAGCATCTGCATCTCCACTTTTCACTGCATTTATAGCTTTTTCTTCAGATTTATAGCTTTGAATATTGATACCTTTATAGTGTTCTTTGAGATAATCATCATTAAATATATCACTCTCAGAAACAGCCATATTATCAAATTTAGTATTTTTGTAATTTTTAGTTATTGTGCTATAGTTCAATTTCATATAAGGAGCTGTAATCTTAATTTCATTCTGCTCTGCCCATCCATAATCCGAATTAAAAAAACATATAACATCTGCTTTTCCCTCTTTTACCATATCAATGGATTCTTTATATGAATTAGATTTTACATAATCTATACTTAATCCAAGGTCTTTTACAATTAAATTAAATATATCTGGTATAATACCTTTAAGTTTACCTTTATCTAAATATGATAATGGATAGGAGTTTGGCATACTTACTACACGTATACGATTATTTCTTTTTAAGTAATCGCTTTCTTCCTTAGAAAGAATAAATGTATCTTTATTACTAGACTGATAGTACTTACTATATAAATTAAACTTATATGCTGGATTATCCATTTCAATATCTTCTAACGCTTCATTTACCTCTTGTAATAGTTCAGTATTACCTTTTTTTACAATACAATAAAATGGAGATGGAGAAAATTGAGCAATTACATTTTCATTTTTAACTTTTCTCAAACTACTAGTTAATATTGCATCTACTTTTCCGCTTTTTAATGCATTTTCCAATTCTTCCTGATTTTCAAAATATTTAGATGTGTAATTAAATCCTTTTTCACTTGCAAATTTCTTTAAATGTTCATTTCTACTATTTCCATAAAGTAGTCCAATCTTTATTCCATTAAAATTTTTATAATCATTTGGTACATACTTTGAGTTTCCACTTTTTACTGTAAGCCGTGCATAACTACTTCCCATAGGTACTTCTGAAAAATCAAATTTCTCAGCACGTTCTTTTGTATATTGTGCAGAAGTAAGTAAGTCAATCTGTCCATTTTCTAACATAGTTTGACACTCTTCCCATGTACCAGATACATATTCATATGTCCATCCAGTATGCTTTCCAATCTCATGAAGATATTCATATCCATACCCATTTCTATTTCCATTTTTATCATAATCATGATATCCTTCAAAATCAAAAAAACCTACTTTTATAACACGATTTTCTGTATTTGCAAGTGATTGTATTGGAAAACACATAAATATCATACAATTAATTAAAAATACGATGAAAATAAATCTCTTAATTGACACAAACTTTATCCCCCCTCATATAAAATCTTTGCTCAAATTATTTATAATCATTCTAATAATAAATTACTTAGATTTATATCATGCATAAACTTATAATTATACTTAATACTTAAAAAAATATATGTTTATCTAAGAATAATAAACATATATTTTTAGTGATTACTCTGAATGTATAACTTTTATATAGTCATTATATATTTTTATTTATTATAATTATATAAATATCTTAGCATACCATTGAAAGTTCAACAATACTACACCTTTGATTTTATAAGTTGCAATATTTTATGAATATACCATTCTAGGGAAAAATATATAATTTATAACAAGTAATAGAAAATATTAACTTTACCTAATTTTTTTAAATCTATTGACAAATATTTTTTTATAGCTTACAATTTTAGAGAAATTAAATATTTCGGTAGGTGAGGCTACCATAGGGATACGGGTTGCTGCCGCAAAATAGTGGAGACACTATGAGAAGGTCAACAGTTTATGTCGATTCCAAGGCATAATCTAACGCAATTTCATCGCCCTATGAAGTTAAAGCTTGAACGATGAATGAAACAGTTTGTACTGTTTTATAAATATACTTAGGTTTTTATACCTTGGTTATTTTTATATGGATTTAATTCCCTTGTCATTGCTCTTGCTTTGACAAGGGATTTTTTAATGCCTATTTGTCTATTATAGGTTTATATATTTTGAATTTAGGAGGTGGAGAAAATGGACGTAGGAAGTAGTAGTAGCATAAGCCCTGTTGGGCGAAGTAGTCACTTATTTGAAGAATACATGTACTATTTTGTACGTCTTATTTCTTCTGCCTGTTTTTAATAAATATAAAATAAGCGATGTGTTTTCGTCACAGGCTTATGTCTTTACTTCCTTTTTTCTGTACAAAACAGATAATTATTAAGGAGGATTTAGACATGATAAAAAAATTAAATAAAAAATTTATTACAAGAACTACATCTAGTTCAACTTCAAAAGAACGTTTAATTGATTCAGCTACAATGAATGCCTGTATTTTATTAAACGAATATGAAAATTCTTATAATGGCTATTGCGAAAAAATGGTTAATAAAATGCAAGATAAGTACGGTAAAAATGAAATCACTCAAAAAAATGGTGATTCTTTGATAAAAAAATTTATAAAATCTTTTATAAATCCCTTTACTATTGTACTTCTTGCTTTAGCTATAATTTCTTTTATTACAGATGTTGTTTTAGCAAAACCTAATGATAAAAACGCAACTACAGTTATTATAGTCTTAACAATGGTAACTATAAGTGGTCTATTGCAATTTATTCAAGAATCTCGCTCTGGAAAAGCAGCTCAAGCTCTAAGCGAAATGGTAAATACTACTATAGCAGTTATGCGTAATTCTAAAGAATTAGTGGAAATACCACTAAGAGAAGTTGTAGTTGGAGATATTATCCATCTTGCTGCTGGTGATATGGTTCCAGCTGATGTACGTATATTACAATCTAAAGATTTATTTGTTAGTCAGTCTTCTCTTACAGGAGAAAGTGAACCAATAGAAAAGTTTTCTAATACTAAAAAAAGTACTTCAAATAATGTTCTTGATTTAGACAACCTTGCATTTATGGGTAGTAATGTAATCAGTGGCTCAGCTGTAGCTATTGTCATTGCAGTAGGTGATTGTACTATATTTGGTTCTATTGCTCAGCAAATAACAAATAAAAAAACTATAACAAGTTTTGAAAAGGGTGTTAATTCAGTTTCATGGTTGCTTATAAGATTTATGTTTGTCATGGTTCCAATTGTTCTCTTTGTAAACGGCTTTACAAAAGGAGATTGGACAGAAGCATTTTTGTTTGCACTTTCAGTAGCAGTTGGGCTTACACCAGAGATGTTACCAATGTTAGTATCTGCAAACCTTGCAAAAGGAGCAGTTGCTATGTCAAAGAAAAAGGTTATTGTTAAAGATTTAAGTTCTATCCAAAACTTTGGTGCTATGGATATACTTTGCACTGACAAAACAGGAACTTTGACTCAAGATAAAGTAATCTTAGAATACTCTCTTGATATTCATGGCAAAGAAGATAAACGAGTTCTTCGTCATGCATTTTTAAATAGTTACCATCAAACAGGTCTTAAGAACCTTATGGATATAGCTATTATCAACCATGCAAATGAAAATGGTATGCAAGAACTTTGGAAAAACTATACAAAGATTGATGAAATCCCATTCGATTTCAATAGAAGAAGAATGAGTGTAGTAGTTAAAAATGAACTAGGAAAAACTCAGCTTATTACAAAAGGTGCTATTGAAGAAATGCTATCAATTTGCACTCATGTTGAATATAAAGGTAATATTCAGTTAATCACTAATGAAATACGTAAAGAAGTTCTTACAACTGTTTCTAAATATAATGATGAAGGTATGAGAGTTTTGGGTATTGCACAAAAAAATAATCCTTCACCTATAGATTCTTTTTCAGTTTCTGACGAAAATAACATGGTTTTAATAGGTTATCTTGCATTTTTAGACCCTCCCAAAAAAAGTACAGCTAATGCTATAAAAGCTTTACTTGAAAATGGAGTTGATGTAAAAGTCCTAACTGGTGATAATGATGCCGTAACAAAATGTATTTGTAAGCAAGTAGGTATTAAAGTTGAAAATATTCTACTTGGTTCAGATATAGAAGACATGAGTGATACTAAACTTGATGAAATGGTTAAATGTACAAGTATATTTGCAAAACTTTCTCCAGAACAAAAATCTCGTATAGTTGCATCTCTTCGTAGAAATGGTCATACTGTTGGTTTTATGGGTGATGGTATAAATGATGCTGCTGCTATGAAAGAATCTGATGTTGGAATATCTGTTGATACAGCTGTTGATATTGCTAAGGAATGTGCAAATATTATACTGCTTGAAAAAGACCTTATGGTGTTAGAAGAAGGTGTTATTGAAGGAAGAAAAACATATGCAAATATTATAAAATATATAAAGATGACAGCAAGTTCTAATTTTGGAAATATGTTTTCTGTATTAATAGCAAGTGCATTTCTACCATTTTTACCAATGTTACCAATTCAAATTTTAGTACTAAACTTAATCTATGATATCTCATGTATAACTATTCCATGGGATAATGTAGATGATGATTATCTAAAAATACCAAGAAAATGGGACTCATCATCTATAAGTAAATTTATGACTTGGATTGGTCCAACTAGCTCAATATTTGATATTACAACATATATATTAATGTACTTTTTCATATGTCCAAAGGTATTTGGCGGAAGTTTTCATAGCTTAGATACTACAAGTCAACTTGGTTTTATATCTTTATTTCATGCAGGATGGTTTGTAGAATCTTTATGGTCTCAAACATTAGTTATCCATATGATAAGAACTCCACACATTCCATTTATTAAAAGTAGAGCTTCATGGAAACTAACACTTTTAACAACAATCGGAATTACAATTGGGACTATTATACCTTATACATCATTTGGAAATTCTATTGGCATGATTCCACTTCCAGATATTTATTTTATAGGGTTAATTTTTACTATCTTATCTTATATGGTATTGGTAACTATGTTAAAAAAAATCTTTATAAAAAAATATGGAGAATTGCTATAATTTAAGTATTTATATATTGTATAGATATAAATACTTAAAAATATATTCAAATAAAAGAAGCTATTTACTTTTTTAAAATCTTGTAAGTATCTTCTATTTTATTGTAATTAATTCATATCCTTTATCTTTATTTTTATAATATAACTTAAACTTATTGTATTATAAAAGTTGTCCTGTAAAAATATCTTTTATATTGACTATGATTAAGTATTATGATAACATGATTTAAGCTATAATTAGTGATATATGTATTAAATTAAATAAGAAAAAATCAAAAGTACAATAGTACAATTTAAATATAAATGAATTAGAATTAATATTGAGATTAGGATGTGAACAATTATGATTTATATAAAATTAGTTAAACTTGTTAGAAAACTTAACTCTACACAAATGTATACGATGAAGCGTTGTGTAGAGGTTAATCTGGAAGCTTAAAGCTTCTATCTTCATCGGCAAATATAGGTTTAGTATAGTTTTTTAGCTATGCTTATTTAAATTTACCTAGTTGCCGATAGATATATAGATTTTATGGCCGTAGATAGCAATGCTTATCTATGGCCTTTTGTTTTTCCAAAAGCAGAGGTCGGCATTTTATAATGCTATTCCTCTGTTTTTTTTATTTTCATAAAATTTTTATAGTAAAAAAGGAGTTTGAATTATGAGTTTATTAAAGGTAAATAATTTATCACAATGTTTTATGGATAAATCACTGTACGAAAAAACTGACTTTGATTTATTCAAAGGTGAACATATCGGTGTGGTTGGGCAAAATGGCGCAGGTAAAAGCACCTTAATTAAAATTTTATTAGGAGAAGTTATCCCAGACACAGGAGAGGTTAAGTGGCAACCTAATATTAAAATAGGTCATCTAGACCAATATGCAGATATTAATAGAGATATAACAATATCACTGTATTTACACACTGCATTTGAAGACCTCTATACAATAGAAAAAGAAATGAATTTGCTATATCAGGAAAGTGCTATATCTGGAGATGAGCAACAACTTATTAAGGCATCAACTTATCAAGAGCAATTAATAGCAAGTGATTTCTATTCTATAGACAATGAAATAAATAAGGTAGCAAATGGTCTTGGACTAGATTCAATAGGAATGAATCGTGTTATCGGGGAACTTAGTGGAGGTCAAAGAGCAAAAGTAATTATGGCAAAATTGCTACTTTCTAATTATGAAGTTTTATTATTAGATGAACCAACAAATTTTTTAGACAAAGAACATGTTGAATGGCTTGCTAACTATCTAAATACATTTAGAGGTGCATTTATTGTAGTCTCACATGATTTTGACTTTCTAGAAAAAATCTCTACAGGTATTCTCGATATAGAATTTGGAATGATTAAAAAATATCATGGAAAATACTCAGAATTTCTTAAACAAAAATCACACTTAAGGGAGGATTATATTAGAAAATATCAAGCACAACAAAAGAAAATAGAAAAAGAAGAAACATTTATACGTAAAAATAAAGCTGGTGTAAATTCAAAAATTGCAAGAGGAAGACAAAAACAATTGGATAGAATAGAGAGAATAGCTCCTCCTAGCTTTACAGGAAAACCATGCATCCAATTTGCAGAAATTGAAATGTCTGCACAAAACTCACTTACAGTAACTAATCTTGAAGTTGGATACTATTATTCATTGCTCCCAAAATTAAATTTTTCGGTTAATGCAGGTCAGAAAGTAGTTATAACTGGATTCAATGGAATTGGTAAATCCACCTTGCTAAAAACATTGGTTAAAGATATTCCTTGTATTTCTGGAAACTTTATATTCTCAGACCAAATAAAAATTGGTTATTATGAACAGGATTTAAAATGGGAAAATCCTACTAAAACACCACTTCAAATAATGGCGGATAAGTATACAAAATTAAGTGCAAAAGAAATCAGACGTTCTTTAGCCAAGTGTGGTGTAAAAGAAGAACATGTTTCAAGAAGTGTTTCCACACTAAGTGGTGGTGAACAGTCTAAAGTTAAATTATGTTGTATGATGTTGTCCCCTTGTAATTTCTTGATTTTAGATGAGCCAACTAACCACTTTGATGCAGAAACAAAAGATGCTTTACAAAATGCTTTGAAACAATTTAAAGGAAGTATTATTTTGGTTTCTCATGAAGAAAAGTTTTATAAAGGTTGGGTTGACAAGGTATTTAATATAGAAAAACAATTGATATAAATTACTATACTGTTGGGAAATATTCTGTTTATAGATAATACTAATTATTAGTTGTTTTTAATATTTTAGTATCTCTTGTATTTGTTATATTTTAGACTGTAAATATTTTACTAAAATATAAGCATATTAATAGGCACTCATAAATGGGTGCCTAAAAATAACTATTAAAATTCAGTCTAATCAACTCTATTCACAAGCTTATATCCAAGCCCTTTGACTGTTACTAGTATTTTAGGATTTGAAGGATTATCTTCAATCTTTTCTCTTAAATGTCTTATATGTACCATAATTGTATTGTCACATATACTACTATATACGCCCCATACTTGTTCATAAAGACTTTCTTTCCCTATAATTTTATTTAAGTTTTGAGCCATATAACTTAAAAGTTGATATTCTCTACCTGTTAACTCAATTTCATTTGCATCTTTATACACACGACATCCTTCTGTATCAATTGTAATATTACCTAGTTTAATCATTGAAATTTCTGATGATGCAACACTTTGATATTGTTGTCTACGTAACTGAGCTTTGACTCTAAAAACAACTTCTCTTGGACTAAATGGTTTTGTTATATAATCATCTCCTCCACTACTAAGACCAAGTATTTTGTCAATATCATCATCTTTTGATGAAAGAAAGAGAATTGAACAATATGAAAACTCTCTAATTTTTTTGCATACTTCTATCCCATCTACATCAGGTAACATTATGTCGAGAATAACAACATCTGGACATTCTGTCTTACACAAAGAAAGTGCATCTAATCCATTATAAGCTTTAGCAATATTTTTAAAGCCATCCTTTATCAAGACTTCCTCAATTAAATTGATTATATCTCTTTCATCATCAACAAGTAATATTTTCTTATTAAAGTATGTTTCCATAGTAAAATCACTCCTAATAAAGAGTTATTATCTTTTATTTATCAATTATTTAACTTTCTGCTTTCTGCTTTCTGCTTTCTGCTTTCTGCTTTCTGCTTTCTGCTTAAAGTATATTAAAGCTATTAAATAAAATCAAGTATATATTAATTATAAATTAAATTATACTTAATAGTAATTTTTTATCATATTGTACCAAATAATAAACATATGTTATTTTGCTAAATTACTTTTAGCATTTTCAATATATTGTTTGCATATATTCCATACCTTCTCTATTATCTCTTTGTTATCGACATAAGGTGGATAAATATCATTGCTTGTCATAATTTTTATAAATGATATTGAATCATCAGCCATTTTAACAACTTTTCCTTGATGATTTACTAGTTTACCATTAATATCTGCATAAATATTAGAAGTACAAATAGAAAAGTAAGCTTCACCAATAGTTTCTGATTTTGGTATAATAAAGTTTTGTAAGAACGCAAGAAATTTCCAGTAAGAATTAAATTTTTTAATTGTTTCTTTACTCATTTTTGTTGCTGGAACCATAATTGCATTTACACTTATATTATAATGTTTGTATTCTTCTTCCATCATAGTTGTAGCCATAAGCAAAGCCATTTTAGAATCTCCATAAAGCTTATAAGGATTGTACCCTTTATCTTCTATCGTTTCACCACTCAAAACTTTAAAATTAAGTTTTCTTCTATCATCAAAGAAATGCTTTATATTTGTACTACAAACATTTAAAACTCTAGGATTCTTTGATTTAGCAAGTACATCCAATAATAAGTCAGTCATAAGAACTGGTCCAAACAGATTTATGGCAAATGTTAGCTCTATACCATCAATACTTTGTTGAAATCTTTTTTCTCCATGCCTAAAATGTCCAGCATTGTGAATTAAAATATCAAGAACATCATATTTTTTCTTATATGTATCACAAAAACTATGAATTGATTGTTTTGATGAAATATCCAGTTGAAGCAAATCTATATTATTATTTTTAGTTTTAGCAATTATTTCCTTACATACTGGTTCACTAATCTTAATGTTGCGACATGCCATTATAACTCTATAACCTTCTGATGCAAACTTAAATGCTGCTGCTTTTCCTATTCCAGAATTAGCTCCAGTTATGATTACAGTTCCTTTCATACTAGCTTCCCCCTTTTCTCAACTCTAATTATTTATTTGGTTAATCACAAATTAACTTGTTCTTCAATTTTTCAAACCATTCTATTTCAAAATTTGTTCTATCAATTCCAAATTGTAAAGTCAATAATTCAAAATCAATTATATCTTGAATATCTTTTTGTATGTTAGAATTCTCAGTAACTTTCAAAAAGTGGCTAAACTCTGTTTTATTTTTTTCTATATAAGCAATATATTGCAACTTTGCAGTATTGTTGTCCTGTTTTTTAATATTCTCCAATTGCTCTTTTTCTTTTTTGAGGTCAGCAAGATAAGATTCTATTAATGGTAATCTCTTTTTAGTCGGAACAAATCCCATAAAAAATAATTTACTTAGTTCCATATCCTTCATCTTGCCAGAAATCATGGCTGTCTGAACCCATTCTAAAAAACACTCTTTTCCTTCATTAGTTAAGGTATAAAATTTCTTATTCACACTATTTTCAACAAATTCTTCATATACTATCATCTTCTTCTCAAGTAATTTTTTTATTGCTGCTTGAATACTTCCCATACTGCTACTACACATAGAAGTAAAATTCATTTCTATAATGTTTCTAAGTTCATAAATTGTCAACTTCTTAATCATAAGTAACCCTAAAATAATTTTATCCATTTTTTCCCCCTATCTTTATTTGCTCTTTTTTATATTACTAATAGTAACATCTCTAATAGATAAAATCAATTATTAGAAATGTTAAGATAACATTTTTAAGTTTACAAACAACTAACTACTCTTACAACAAATTGACATAACATAAATTACACAAACAGTAAAAAAAGTATAGCTACTATTAGTAGTAGCTATACTCAATCAAGTTATGACTCTAGCATATAAATAATTATTCCATTAACTTATACTCCTAGTTTTAAATTAATATATTGAATACTAATCAAATTATTTATTAAAAACTTTAAAGTAGTTATTTACTAATTATATATAATCATATTTATTCTTATATCTATATATAAAGATGACTGTTAAAAATAAGGTTAAAGCCTCCGCAATTGGCACTGCTAACCATATTCCATTTATATCTATCAAACTTGGTAATATCAACAGACTGATAGTTATAAAACCAAATGTACGTAAAAAAGATAGTATTGCAGATATCTTTCCATTTGATAATGCGGTAAACATTGCTGATGTGAAAATATTGTATCCACAAAAAAGGAAACTAAAAGAAAATATATAAAATCCATACTTTGTAATATTATAAACATTGCTTCCTCTTGGAGAAAAAATTTCTACAATAGTTGGGGAGTGCAATATAGAAAATATAAATACAAGTAATGATGCTACTGAAATGAACAATATACAGATTTTAAAAATACGTTTCAGCTGAATACTGTTTCCACTTCCATGATTATAACTTATTACTGGAGCAACTCCCATTGAAAAACCTATATAAAGTGATGTTAAAAGAAATTGAGAGTAAATAATTATTGTAATAGCTGCAACTCCATCTTCACCAATCAATCTCATCATCATGACATTAAATAAAAAAGTAGTAACTGCTGTTGATAACTGACCCACCATCTCAGAAGAGCCATTAAAACAAATCTTAAATAATACTTTTTTATCTAATTTAGGTGTGCAAAATCTAAGTGCCCCTTTATTTTTCGAAAAGAAGACTATACCTGCAATAGTTGGAATTAAGTATCCAATACCAGTTGCAAGTGCTGCTCCACCAATACCCATTTGTAATGGTACAATAAACACATAATCTAGAATTATATTAGTACATCCCGCTCCAATCACTAACCATAATCCAAATTGAGGTTTACCAGCTGTTACAAATAGACTTTGAAATAATACCTGTAATATATTAGCAGAAGCAAAAATCAAGATAACAAAAAGATACGAGCGACAATATTGAATCAAAATGTCACTTGCTCCTAGCCATATAATAATATTGTCCATAAATATAAGACCTATACTGGTAATTAGTATTCCAATTATAACTCCAGATAATATAGTCAAAGTAAAGATTTTATTTGCTCCATCCATATCGCCATTCCCCATCTTGCAAGCTACAATAGCACTCCCTCCAGTAGCGAGCATGGTTCCAAGTCCAACAATAATATTAATAATAGGACAGACAATATTAATTGCAGATAAAGCATTTGTATCTACAAATCTAGATACAAATATAGTATCTACAATCGTATATAGTCCCATAAAAATCATCATGAATATAGTAGGAAGTGCAAATTTTAATAAAGAAAACAAATTAAATCTCTGTGCAAGTAAATTATCCTGCACATGAATATTATCTTCTTTTTGATTTTTAGAATATAATATATCACTCATTCACATCATTATTCTGTATATTAATTCTATTTAAAATAATACTTAAATTATTATGCATTTACAAACCTCCTTTCTGCATAAAAATTATATCTAATTATTTAAATAGAGTTTTAATATATCTTGCTATTATGATGTCATATACGATAAGGATAACACCTTAATCTTTAATCTAATTATTTTGCGTCTTTCAATCAATGCTGATATAAATTTTAGCTTCTATCGTCTAGTATCATATGAAACAGATTTATGAATAAGTACTTCTATAATACTACTAACATCTACTTTCAACTCTTTAGATAATAGATGTATTATTACTTCTTCAATAGCTGAGATACTTGCTATAACACAAATTATACTTGCAAGTAAATTTGTATTCATAATGTTATAAACTAATGGTAAACAGAATAACATAAACCCAGATAATTTATTTCCATATGTATGTAATATAGCAAATGTATTGTATTTACGAATCACTATAATTATTGATGTAATTCGAACAAGGACAACTATTAATATCCATAATACTATATACTTTGAAATATTTATTACTGGAAGCATAATAATAAACATTGATATTACGAAACATATATCAGCTATACTATCAAGCCTTGAACCAAGCTTACTTGCCATATTCATTTTTCTAGCTATATATCCATCAAGAAAATCACTTACTCCACACATAATATAGACTGTAAAAAATAAAGAAGAAAACATATCTATTTTGAGCAAAGCTATTGATAAAATAATTCTAAGTATAGTAATAATATTTGCTATATTTTTCATTCCTTGTCACCTCAAAACTGAAAACTTATTAACTACTTGCACTTTTATAATGTTTCATTCCTAATTTCCAAAATCTCCACATAAATACTGTAAACACAAATACAATACTAATTGAGTAGATTAACCCTTTTATTGTCAGTGTCCCAGACAAAATTTGAGTTGGTATTGTTGACATAATTCCATATGGTAAAATTAAATAAAATAGAAGTTTAAAAATACCTTCATAAATTACACCCGGAATTTTCATGTTCATTGGCAGTAAATTAGCTTCTAATCTCATTATAGCAGAGGATGATATAACAAAAAATGGAATTGTTCGGAATATAATACACACATCATAAAAAAGCAATGTCATCAATAACACCATACATGTATATGCTATTACCATAACAAAAGTTATTTCTGAGTTTAACTCAGATACTCCATATACAACTATAAGTATACTTGCCAAAATTAAAGGTGACGAACCGATATTAATATTCTCAAATGTCAATCTAAACAATGGGTCTATTGGCTTTGTAATATAATAATCTAATTCTCCCTCTTGAATTTTACGTGGAATATCATAAATTCCAAAACAGAAAATAGTCATGTTTATAGCATTTATCAATGAAAAAGTTCCTATAAATATTAGCATTTCTCCACTCTGCCAACCTCCTATTGAATCTACATGAGAATAAATCCCATTAAACATTAATAATTGTAATATAAATAATGAACTATCTACAAAAAATGCTCCAAAAAAATCAAATCTAAACACCATCATTTTTGATAATTTCATTTTTAGTAACATAAATATTATTTTAAAATTTTTTTTCATTATATCCCCACCCCATCAAATAGTGTTCTCATCCTCTTATAGACGATTTTATTTACTATAAAGAAGAATAAGACCCATAACGCTATAATAATCAGTCCTTGCACTGCCTCATTGCTATTTCTACCTATTAATAGCATAGATGGTAAATAGGTTGTGTAATAAAATGGAAAGAACTTCATAATAGTTACTACAACTTCTGGCAAAAGTACAAGTGGTATCATTGTTCCTGTAACAAACTCAGTTATATTATCGATTATCATTCTAAAAAAACCAATCTCTAGAAATTTAAATGATAAAATTCCAATAAAGAAATGAAGCTGCATCATAAAAATAAGCCCTAAGAAAATCATCAAAATTGAAATTAAAATCTGTATTGGATTTGATGTAAAGGCAAAATCTATTTTAAATATAAAAATCCATACAAAAGCAGAAATCATATTAAATACTAAGTAAAAAAAGGTCATTCCAAAATTTTTAGCAAAGAAATAATTTTGTGCATCAATTGGAATAATCATGTATTTTGAAAAGGTACCCAACTTTACACGATTACATATCTCCTCACTTGTACTTCTTGACATGTCAATACCTGATAAAAATGAACTTATTATATAATAAGACAACATTGAATTGAATGTAAAGCCAGAAACTATGTCATTTTCACCAAAAATTGCCTTCCACAAAATATAAGCAAATAAAATTTTTATAATAGTAAACATCATGTTAACTACTACATCAAACCTCCAAATAAGTTGTACTTTGAAATTAATTTTAGCTATTTCATAGTACTTTCTTATATTTTGTTTAGACCTATAAAACAATGATTGTCTTGAATATGCTTCATTATAGTTGTTCATAATACTCTTCACGTCCTTCTTTGTATATTCGTTCTACAACATTCCCTATATCTTCTTCTTCAATTGTTACATCCTCAACATCATACTTATCAAAAATCCATTTAACAGTTTCATTCCCCTTTTCTTTTGGAACAATTACTGATATTTTATGTTTTGTTTGCTCAATAACCTTACAGTCTTTTGGAAATAAAATTTTGGTTTCATCAGTAAAGCTAACTGTTATTTTCTTATATTTTGAAAATGATTAAATAATTCATCTGTAGAGCCATCATATATTTTATGACTATTTTCTATGACAATACTTCGGCTACAAAGGCTCTTAATATCCTCCATATAATGAGATGTAAGCATTATTGTAGTACCTTTTTTCTCATTTACTTCTTTCAGAAAATACCTAATTTGTTTTTGTGCCACTGCATCTAGACCTATTGTTGGTTCATCTAAAAATAAAATTTTAGGATTATGGAGAAGTGCTACAATAAGTTCCATTTTCATCCTTTCTCCTAAAGAAAGTGTTCTAACTTGAACATTTAGATAATCAGATACTTCAAACAACTCTATAAAGTAATCCAAATTCTTTTTATACTCTTCATCAGATATATCATATAGTTCCTTAAACAATAGAAATGTATCTGCTGGTGTCAATTCAAAAAATAGCTGACTTTTTTGCCCCATAACAACAGCATATTGTTTTTTAAAGTTGTTTTCTAATTTATTTGGATGATAACCCATAACAGAAATTTTTCCAGAGGATGGTGCAATAATTCCAGTCATCATCTTAACAAGAGTTGTTTTTCCAGCTCCATTTTGCCCTATTAATCCGACAAATTCTCCTTCCTCTATTTTTAAATCAAGGTATGATATAGCTGTTTTTTCTGTATATTTTCTATTAAATAAAGATTTTATGCTTCCCATAAGTCCTGGTTCTTTCTCAAATCTTCTATAAGATTTAGTCAGTTCATTAAGTTCAATAATACTCATTTTTATTGCCTCCATATCTTGTATTTTCTACAAAAAAAGTCCACAGGTATTTATATCTGCCTTTTTATGTGGTATACATCTTTACCTACACAAAAACAGAAAACTCCTGTGGACTAGAAAATTTAATCTTTTCTATTTCAACATAATTATATTCATAATAACACTATGTAAAATTAATAAAGGTGTAGCAGATTAAAGCCCACTACACCACAATTTAACAAAGTAATATATAATAATATTATTATTTGTTGTCATATGTTAGTTATCTATAAAGGCAGAGTAAGACACAACAATTAAATGTATCAAAAATACACTTAAAAATTCTGATTAAACAGAATACCTATGCGTCTCCAACTATTTATTTGTTGGTTACCATTATATATAACTCCGACATTAAGACACTCCTTTACTAATATTATTGTTGATATTTTACCATAAAGCTTTTTTATGTTCAAGTATAATTTAAGATACTCATATATTTAAATTTATCTTATTTTTTTACAATTGAAAATAATTTTCATTAATTTGTTTAAATGAAATTTAAAAATATATTATTTGCATTAGATATAATTACCCTATACTTACATCTTATAAAGTACACTATCATACAAATCAGATGCAATTTTTTTAATTCTATATTATAATATTGTCACAAGCGTCCAAATAAATAGTACTAACTAAAAGAATTATAAACTACAAATCTTAAGGGGTTACTCTATGGAAAATAATACAATACAAGAACAATTATGTGATTTATCAAAGAAAATCTGGCACATTTATATTTTAAATCCAGATGAGGATGGCTTACAATTTATCATTTCTTTATTAGAAGATAATTTTACATTGTTTGGAACAGGAAAACATGAATTCTATACATCATTAGAAAACTTCATTATAAATCTTGAAAAAGACCAAAAAGAATCAGAAGAAATAAATTTTAAAATTATAGATGAATGGTACTCATGTACTAAAGTTACAAATGAGACTTTCATAGTATATGGAACCCTATGGGTAATAGAGGAGGAGTACTTAGAAAGAGAAATCTATGTAGAAATGGATACTCGATTTACTATGGTATATAAAGTTATAGATGGTAAAATTACACTGCTCCATGTGCACCATTCTATTCCAAACTTTGATCAAGTAAAAGATGAATACTATCCTAAAACAATAACTGAAAAAGCAAAAGAAGCTCTAGCTATGGCTCATGAATTTAAGTTAAAATCAGAAAAAGACCTTATGACTGGATTATATAATCGTCATTTCTTTGAAGTACATATAAAAGAAATACTAGAAACTACTTCATGTGGGTATTTTTATATTTTTGATTTAGATAATTTTAAGCAAATAAATGATATATTTGGTCATATTAGAGGAGATGAAATATTAATACAATTTGCTAATGTTTTGACTAAAGTGTTTGCCAATGATGCTATTATTGGAAGACTTGGAGGAGATGAATTTGCTGTATTTGAATATATCAATCAGTCTAAGGAAGATGTTGAAAATAAGGCAAAAAAAGTTGCACAATTATGTTCTGATAGCAACTCTTGTTCTATAGGTATATCAAAACTAGAAAGTGACTTAGATACTTTTCAATCTTTATATAAACAATCTGACTATGCTCTATATTATACAAAACGAAACAATAAAGGGAGTTTTAGTTGGTTTTAGAACCAACTAATTTTAGATATATAAAATAACCTCCTAACTGGCATGTTATTGCTTTATTTTATCTTTATTTAAACTAATGCATATATAATTATACATCGATAGTAAAAAATCTGTTGGGGATTACAACCACACACGTCTTTTGTTGGATAATTAAATGCAATAACTGCTTTTTCAGCATTATTTGATGTATTTATAAATGAATACTAAAAAACATAAAAAACAGATAGAAACAGAGCCAATATACCACTATTACTCACAAATTTATCGGCTCTGTGTCTGTTCATCTGGCTCTCTGATAACTAAAACTTCAATAGGTTACCATAAAATAATTTTATGTTCAAGTATAATTTTACATACTCATATATTTAGATTTGTTTTATTTCTCTATTCTATAGAATTTAAGAGTCTTTTCAAACCTAATATTCACTCAATATTAATTTTTCATATTAAGTATTTTTTATATTTCTCCTTATAGTAATACATAAAGACAATAAAAATAATTCTATAAATTTGTTATTTCATAACATTGTTCCAAAAATATGATACAAGAACTACTCATTTTATTCAATCCATTTTCTTCTATTGGAAAATGTCCTGCACCTTCAAGCATAGTAATCTTTTTATTATCTGTTAATCGGTCAAAAAACAGTTTACTTAATGATACATCTGTCCAACAATCATTTTCAGGATGAACTAACAATACTGGACAATCATTAAAATTTTCTGGCTCTATACTAACAGAAGGGCTTAGCATCCCATATAAAAAAGATATTGTTACTCTACTTCCAGAAGATTTTTTATCTTTGATAAGAATTTTAGCTAAGTTTTTATTATTTACAATTTTTTTCATATTTCCCACTAGTTTAATGGGTATCTTGAAATTAGGAAATAACTTATTTGCTACAGGTAGGCATTTTTTACTTACTTTTCCTATGAGTGGTGAAATAGCTGTTTGTTCAATTACTATTGGAATACGTTGATCCAAAAAACAAGAAGCCATTAATGCATAGATATTTTTACAATTACATGCCACTTGATATGCTAAAAATCCACCTGCACTTAGTCCAAATAATGATATTTTTTCACCTTTATCTTGAAAGTAGTTAACCAAAAAAGTCCCACAATCAACCCATGTATCATAAGTAATTTTTAAAACATTTAATATTTCTGTATTTCCGTAAAGTGGCAAATCAGGGCAAATTACTTCATATCCTGCTTCTACTAAAGGTAGAGAAAGACTTGAAAGCAATCGCCCATTCCCACCAACCCCATGAAATACAATAACAGTACCCTTGTGATTATCAACTTTATAATGATCAATATGAATGTTTATTCCTTCCCATTTTATAAAATATTCGTTAGGTAAATTTTTTTCTCTTAACTGATTATTTAAAGGTAAATATGGTTGAACTAATTTCCATTCTGTTTGATTGTAATAATATTGCATATTTTACTATGCTCCTCTCATTTTAATTAATGATATTTTATTTTTAGACAATATTGTTATATTTGTCCAATTAATCCCATACAAAGTATGCGAAATATTTTAGAAAACTGTAAGTATGCTTCATATGAGTCTTCATACTCAATAAGTATGTATTTAATACAATCTATTAACATATTAATTATCATTTTAGAATAATGAAAATCATCTATGTTTAAATGCCATTTTAGATGATTACGTAAACTATTAATAATTCGTTCTTTGTAAACGATTAAATCAGTACTTTCTAGCTTAAGAAGAATAATCGTATTTTTATTTAGAAAATATTTAAATCCACTTTTTTCTAAAAAGTTATTTAAATCATCTAGATATAGTAAAGCCGATTCCTTGGTTAGCACTTTATTTTCTTCTAAACAGACATGTTTTGCTAGGTTTTTCTCAACTACATTAATGGTTGGCATTATTATAAATTTTAAAAGTTCTTCTTTATTAGGGTAGTAATGATACATATTTCCAATAGATGTATGAGCTTTTTTAGCTATAGTTCTCATAGAAGAATTTTCATAGCCTTTTTTTAAAAATTCATTTGTTGCAACTTCTGCAATTTTATTTTTTATTTCTTCTTTTTTTATCTGCATTTTTAGTAATCCTCCTAGAAATATCATACTTGCAGAGAATAATAATTACAATGTATGTTCATTATTAAAAAACAGAACTTTAATTTTGTTCATTATTGAATTGTAAAATAAATTTGCCACCGAAATCATATTATGGTGGCAAATCGGTGGCAAATAAAATATATTATTAATTTATAATCTATATAAGTGTTACTATTTCTTAATTATCTTAGCTACAGTTTCCACATGTGTAGAATGAGGGAACATATCTACAGGCTGTGCCTCAATACATTTAAATCCATGCATATTTAGATAATCCAAATCCCTTGCTAAAGTAGAAGGATTACAAGAAACATAAACAATCCTCTCAGGATTCATTGAAACAATGGTCTCTAAAACCTTTTCGTCACAGCCCTTTCTAGGTGGGTCTACAACTACAACATTAGCAGTCTTACCCTCACTATACATCTTAGGAACAACCTCTTCTGCCTTACCCACATAGAATTCAGCATTATGTATATTGTTTAACCTAGCATTTACCTTAGCATCTTTTATAGCATCTTCTATAATTTCTATTCCATAAACTTTTTTAGCCTTTTGTGCTAAAAATAGAGATATTGTACCTATTCCACAATAAATATCAAAAACAGTATCAGTATCCTTTAAATCTGCATATTCAAGAGCTTTATCATATAATACCTTAGTTTGTATAGGATTTACTTGGAAAAATGACAATGGAGAAATCTCAAATACTAAATCTCCTATATAATCATTTATTTTACCATCTCCATACACAACTATATTCTCTTTTCCAAGAATGGCATTTGTATTTTTTTCATTTATATTTACAACTAAAGTCTTAAACCCAGGTATGTTTTCTTCTAATACTGAAGCTAATTCTTTAAGATATGGGAGTCTATTTCCATTAGCAACTAATACAACCATTACTTCTTTAGTTGTAAATCCAATTTTTGTTACCAAATGTCTAATTACTCCAGTCTGAGTCTTTTCATCATATATGCTTACCTTATAAGCTCTTATATATGTTTTTATTATCTTAACAATTTTATCATTTAGTTCATGTTGTATTACGCATTTTTCTGTCGATATTACATCATGAGTCTTCTTCTTGTAAAAACCAATAATTGGAACTCCATTGTTCTTTTGTATTGGAAATTGAGCTTTATTTCTATATCTATATGGCTTCTTCATACCTACAGTATCATGAACTACCACATCATCCAACTTACCTATTCTTGTAAGCACTTGTTTAACTTCATTTGTTTTCATTTCAAGTTGTTTGTTATAGTCTAAATCTTGTATTTGGCACCCTCCACAATCTTTAAGATTGTCACTACACACTCTTTTTACTCTAAATGGAGACTTATCTATTATTTCAACAATGTCTCCTACAACATAATTTTTCTTGACCTTATTAATTTTAACTTTAACTTTATCTTGTATTAATCCGCCCTCTACAAAAACTGTAATACCATTGTACTTTCCAACGCCTACTCCACCTTGTCCAATGTCTACTATATCTACAATATACATCTCGTTTTTTGAAAGCATAAATCACCCTCCAATCACTATATTAAATTTAAATCCTTACAAATTTTTTTCTTTAAATTTATATTAAAATCTTGCTATTAACTAAACTATATTTTTTACTAAGCTACAATATTTTATTTTACCAAAAAAAAAGGAGCTTATAAAGCCCCTTGACAAAATAAATTTATTATTTTCTTATAAAACTCTAGTTGAACCTCTATATATTACACCTCTTGATGCATCTACTGTTACAACTTCTCCATCTTTTACTAGATTAGTTATATCATTTGCAGACACAATAACTGGTATATCTAAATTTATTCCTACAATAGCTGTATGCGATGTCATTCCACCATTTTCAGTTACTACAGCGCCTGCTTTTTCTATATAATTGTTCATTTCAGCATCAGTAGTTGTAGAAACTAATATATCTCCTTTATCGAAGTCTACACAAGTATCTCCATTTTTTATTATACGGACTTTACCTTCTACTGTTTGATTTCCTACACCTATACCTTGAACAATTTCTTCACTTATTACATGAACCTTTATTAAGTTAGTAGTTCCACTCACTCCTACTGGTACTCCAGCAGTTATAACCACTAGTTCTCCATTATCTATATAATCCGCTTGTCTAGCTGCCTCTATTGCCTTTTCTATAACTTCATCTGTATTTCCTGCAACAGAAGATTTAACTGGATAAACTCCCCATGTAAGAGCTAGTTTATTCATAGTTTTTTCATTATTTGTAGTAGCTATTATTGGAGATTTTGGTCTAAATTTAGACACCATTCTAGCAGTGTAACCTGAAGAAGTAGATGTTATTATAGCTGATGCATTTAAATCTACAGCTGTTGTACAAGTAGCATGACTTATTGCATCTGTTACTGTAACATTATTAGTACCATTTTCCTTTAACAATCTATCATAATCCAAAGTTTCTTCTGTTCTTTTTGCTATTGTAGCCATCATCTTTACAGCTTCTACAGGATATTTTCCAGCAGCAGTTTCTCCAGATAACATTATTGCATCTGTTCCATCATATATGGCATTAGCTACGTCTGTAACTTCTGCTCTTGTTGGTCTTGGATTTCTTATCATAGAATCAAGCATTTGAGTAGCAGTTACAACTGGTTTTGCTAATTCATTACATTTTTTTATCATCATTTTCTGAACTATTGGCATTTCTTCAGTAGGTATTTCAACACCTAAATCACCTCTAGCTACCATTATACCATCAGAAACTTTTAATATTTCATCTAAGTTTTCTACACCTTCTTGATTTTCTATCTTAGATATAATTTGTATATCAGTTGCATTGTTATTCTCTAAGATTTCTCTTATTGCTAGTACATCAGATGCTTTCCTTACAAATGAAGCAGCTATATAGTCTATACCTTGACTTATTCCAAATTCTATGTCGCTTATATCTTTAGGAGTTATTGCTGGTAGATTTATTTTTACACCAGGCACATTTACTCCTTTATGATTTTTTACTATTCCAGAATTCTCAACGATACACATTATATCTTCGCCATTTATTTCTTTTACTCTTAAACCAACTAAACCATCATCTATTAGTATAGAATCTCCTACTTTAACATCTTCAGCAAGACCCTTATAACTTACTGTACATATTTCTTTAGTTCCTACAACATCTTTCATAGTTATAGTAAATTTCTGTCCTTCTTCTAAAGATACCTCTGGGTCTGCAAAATTACCTGTTCTAATTTCTGGACCTTTAGTATCTAATAATATAGCAACTGGTTTATTTAGTTTTTCTCTAACTTTTTTCGCCATATCTATTCTTTCCTTGTGTTCTTCATGTGAACCATGGGAAAAGTTAAATCTGCACACATTTAGACCATTTTGCATAAGTTGAGTTAAAACTTCTTCACTTTGTGATGCTGGCCCTAGTGTACAAACAATTTTTGTTTTCTTTACATTATTTAACATATTTGCTCCTCCTGAAATATTATTTCACAGATTTATTTTAAATACTAAGATTTATATAGATAATATTTTTGCCATTTCATAAGCTTCTTTATCAAAAACTTTCTTTTGAGATAAAGCTTCACTTATTTCTAGGTCAATTATTTTATTTTCTTTTATTCCGACAACTCTAGCTGACTTTCCATCTAGTAATAATTCTACAGCTCTTACACCAAGTCTGCTTGCTAGTATTCTATCAAATACAGTTGGGCTTCCTCCTCTTTGAACATGACCTAATACAGTTACTCTTAAGTCCGCTCCTGATTCCTTTTTAAGCTCCTTCTCTAAATCGCTAGCACTTCCAACTCCTTCTGCCAACACAATTATACTGTGTCTCTTACCTCTTTTTTGAGTCGTCTTTAATCTTAAAGCAACTTCATCTACTTTAATCTCTACTTCTGGTACTATTATAGTTTCAGCTCCTCCTGCAAGACCTGCATATAAGGCTAAATCTCCACAGTGTCTTCCCATAACTTCTACTATATTAACTCTTTCATGAGATGATGATGTATCTCTTATTTTACCTATAGCATCTATAATAGTATTCATTGCAGTGTCAAATCCTATAGTATAATCTGTATATGCTAAGTCATTATCTATAGTTCCTGGTATACCTATAGCTGGAAATCCTAAGTCACTAAGTTTTTGAGCTCCTGTAAATGAACCGTCTCCTCCAATTACAACTAAGCAGTCAATTTTGTACTTTTTAAGAATTTTCACTGCCTTTAATCTACCTTCTTCTGTTTTGAATTCTTCACATCTAGAAGATTTTAATATAGTTCCTCCTCTGTGTATAATATCCCCAACAGAAGATAAGTTCATTTCAGTTAAATCTTCTTCTAATAATCCCTTATATCCTCTATTGATTCCATATACTTTGCATCCATAATATATTGCTGATCTTACAACCGCTCTAATTGCAGCATTCATTCCTGGAGCATCTCCTCCACTTGTTAGTAATCCTATAGTTTTCATTTTTTACCTCCTTGGATTTTATGTCAAATTTTATTATAATCATTCATATCATATCTTAATGGACTTTTTTCGTCCCTATATCATTTTTCAATCCCATCAAGACTAAAAAAATTAAATGTCCTTAAATGTCCATTTTGTGATATTATATCACAAAACGGACAATATTTTTCATATTATTATAATATATTTAGATTTTTATCCAAAAAATTAAGCTTTTATCTTTATGCTATCCCTAGGAAGTAATCTTTCTAAATTGTTTACAAATTCATCACATATAAAAGTCGATACTCCTGTCATTTTATATGCTTTTCGCTTACCATTTATATTTTCATCCATAGGATATAAGTATATACTGTCATTACCTGGATATTGCTTCGCTATTTCTATAATACTGTAAGTTGTATCTGTGTCAGACATACTATCTATTTTTAAATACAGTTTTTTTCCACTTTCTAATTTCACAGCTTGTACATTTTTAGTTCTTACTGAATTATATTTTTTAGCTTCAAAGTCAGTATTGTCTTTTATATCTTTTATTTCTCTAGCTATAAGTTTTGCATTTTCGCCTTCTTTTATACTTAATGTTCCTTTTACATAAATTATATTATCTTCATTCAAAATAACATTATATTTTTGTAATAACTGAGGAAAAACTATTATTTCTATAGCACCATATAAATCTTCCAACTCAATAAATGCCATAATTTCATTTCTTTTTGTGGTTTTTATCGTTTTATTTACAATCATCCCACCCATTATTGCATCTGTTTCATTCATTTGTATATATGATTCTTCATCCTCTTTTAATGAATTTAACTTTCCATTATCTATAGATGTTTTTTCCTGTAATTCTTTTTCAAATTGCGATAAAGGATGCCCACTTACATACATTCCCAGAACTTCTTTTTCAAGATTAAGTCTCTCTCTTTCTTCATATTCTGGTCTTTTAGGTAGATTATATATTTGTTGAAAGTCGCTATCTTCTTCACTATCTCCAAAAGCATCAAATAATGAAATCTGACCTTGAACATTTTTCTTTCTGTCCATAGATACACTTTCTAGTAAAGTTTCATAACCAGCCATCAAACTAGCTCTATTTTCACTTATATTATCAAAAGCTCCACATTTTATTAAACTTTCTATTACTCTCTTATTTGTATCTTTTTGGTCTAATCTCTTAACTAAATCAACTAAGTCTATAAATAATCCATTAGACTCTCTTTCATCAATTATATTGTTTATTATATTTACACCAACATTTTTTACAGCAGCCAGACCAAATCTTATGTTGTCACCTTCAACCGAGAATTTTGAAAAACTTTTATTTATGTCTGGTGGCAACACATCTATATCTAATGCTTTACATTCTCTTATATATTCAACTACCTTATCAGTATTTCCCATAACACTAGTTATTAAAGCTGCCATAAACTCAACAGGATAATATGTTTTTAAATAAGCTGTCTCATATGCTAAAACTCCATATGCAGCTGCATGTGATTTATTAAATGCATAACGAGCAAAATCTATCATGTCATCAAATATTTTATTGGCTATTTCCTCTTCTACACCATTTCTAACACATCCTGCGATTTCTATGTTGCCATCTTCATCAAATTTCCCATGAATAAAATATTGTCTTTCTTCTTCCATTACATCCATTTTTTTCTTACTCATGGCTCTTCTAACTAAGTCACTACGACCATAACTATATCCGCCTAAATCTCTAACAACCTGCATAACTTGTTCTTGATATACCAAACATCCATATGTAACTTCCATTATTGGTTTTAATTTCTCATGTAAGTATGTTACATTTTTGGGATTACTTTTATTTTTTATATATGCAGGTATAGAGTCCATCGGACCTGGTCTAAATAGAGATATCCCCGCTACAATATCTTCAAAATTATCTGGTTTCAGTTGTTTCATAAAACTCCTCATACCAGCACTTTCCAACTGAAACACTCCTAAAGTATTTCCAGATGAAAGCATTTCATATACCTTTGGATCATCATAGTCCATCTTTGAAAAATCTATATTTTCAGTGTAATTTTTTATTGTTCTATTCTTTTCTATTAAGTCAAGTGCATCTCTTATAACTGTAAGTGTTCTTAATCCAAGAAAGTCCATCTTTAAAAGACCAAGTTCTTCAAGTGTTGTCATAGTAAATTGAGTTGTAATTGCATCTTGATGCTTGTATAGAGGTACATACTCATCTACAGGATTCTTGGATATAACAACTCCTGCTGCATGAGTGGAAGCATGTCTTAACATTCCTTCTATTTGCTTTGATATATTGATTATCTCTTTTGTTTCAGGGTCTTGGTCATATAAATCCTTAAGATTTGGATTTGTATCTAATGCCTTATCTATCGTCATTCCTAAAGCAAATGGTATTTCTTTGGCTATTTTATCAACCTTATTGTAGCCTATATCTAATACTCTTCCGACATCTCTTATTGCAGCTTTTGCACCCATTGTTCCAAAAGTTATTATTTGTGCAACATGGTCATCACCATATTTTCGTTTTACATAGTCTATAACTTCTTCTCTTCTCTCATAGCAAAAATCTATATCTATATCTGGCATAGATATACGTTCTGGATTTAGAAAACGTTCAAATAGGAGAGAATATTTTATTGGGTCTATATCAGTTATCTTAAGTGTATACGCTACTATTGAACCTGCTGCACTACCTCTACCTGGTCCTACTATAATATTATTTTCTTTAGAAAAATTTATAAAGTCCCAAACTATTAAAAAGTATTCCACATAACCCATTTTTTCAATTACATCTAATTCATAATTTAATCTATCTAGTATCTCACTATCAGGATTATCATATCTCTCTTTTAATCCATTAAAACACAATTCTCTTAAATAAGTTTCTGGTGTATATCCATCTGGAACATCATATTTAGGAAGATGTATAGTATTAAAATCAAACTCTACATTACACATATCAGCTATTTTTACAGTATTATCAATAGCCTCTAGTGCATATGGGAATAACTCTTCCATCTCTTCTCTTGATTTCAGATAAAACTCATCACTTCCAAATCTCATTCTATTTGGGTCATTTACTGTTTTACCCATTTGAATACACATAAGAACATCATGTATTTTTGAATCTTCTTTATTTACATAGTGAACATCATTAGTAGCAACTAATGGGATACCAGTCTCTTTTGATAATTTCACCAACCCAGAATTCACTTCTCTCTGTTCTGGTAAATTATGGTCTTGAATTTCTAAGAAGAAATTTTCTTCACCAAATATATCTCTGTAATCAATGGCAAACTTTTTTGCTTTTTCATAATTTCTATTCATCAAAGCACGTGCAACATCTCCTGCAAGACATGCAGAAAGTGCTATAATCCCATCACAATGCTTTCTAAGTTCTTCCATATCGACTCTAGGCTTATAGTAAAAGCCTTCTACATATGAAGTCGAGACTATTTTTATCAAATTTTTATAGCCTTCCATATTCTTAGCTAACAAAACTAAATGTCCTTGATATTTATCATAATTAGGGTCTTTATCTCTTAATCCACGTGCAGCTGTATAAACTTCACACCCTATAATTGGTTTTATTCCTTCTTCTATAGCTGTTTTATAAAAATCTATAACACCAAACATACAGCCATGGTCAGTAATAGCAATTGAACTCATATTTAATTCTTTAGCTCTTTTTATAAGTTTTTTCACCCTCGAAAATCCATCAAGTAAACTATACTCAGTATGTACATGAAGATGAGCAAAATCTTTTTCCATTAAATCACCTCCTGTTTTATAAATTTAATTTTACCACAAATATATGTCTTAAAACAAAAACAGAGACTTTTATCTCAAAATAGGAATTAACTTCCACCTATAGCCCTATATGTTGAAATTAATTCTTATTTTGAGATTGTCCCCTCAAATTTATTATAATGATTTTTTTTTCAAGTCTGTTGCGATTTCTTCTATTTTTCTAAGTCTATGATTGACACCAGATTTTCCTATTGGCGGGTCTAACATCTCTCCAAGCTCCTTGAGAGTCATATCTTCATACTCAATTCTAATCTTGGCTATTTCTTGTAAATTTTCTGGTAAGCTACTAATCCCTATAGTTTCTTGTATTAGTCTAATATTTTCTACTTGTCTTACGGCTGCATTTACTGTTTTAGAAAGGTTAGCTGTCTCGCAATTCACTATTCTGTTTACATTATTTCTCATTTCTTTTACTATTTTAGTATTTTGGAGACTTAAAAGAGCGTGGTGTCCTCCTATAATACTTAACAAATCTGATATTTGTTCACTCTCTTTAAGATAAACAACATAGTTATTTTTTCTAGCCACAATTTTACTATTAAAGCCTAAAGAATTTATAAGTTCTTTTAATGACTCTGCAAAATCCTCATTGTTAGTTACAAATTCCATATGATAGTTTTTTTCTGGGTCACTTATAGAACCTCCACCAAGAAAAGCTCCTCTTATAAAGGCTCTTTTACATGCCTCATGTTTAACCAAACTTTCTGGAACTCTATTTATAGTAAAAAATCCCTCTTTTTCTTCCAATACACCTAACTTTTTTAATAACATTTCTGAACCCATTTCATTTGTTACCATTAACACATAACTATTATTTCTCTTTAACATTTGATTTTTATTTACAGAAATTGTCGTATTTATGCTGAAATTCTTTTTTAATAACTTAAAGACTTTACGGGCTATTGAGTTTAATTCTGTTGTTATTTTTAAATTTAGTTTTTTATATCCAACAATTTGTATACTTCCCCCTGATTTAACTAGAGCTGACAGTTCAGCTATATTACAACATTCATTCTCAGATACAATTCTCGCTAGTTCATTTTTGGTTTCAGTTGAAAAAGACATATATATCACCCATTAACTAATTTTTCTTTAACCTTTTTTTTATTTCTTGTAAGGCAACCTTTATTATCTCCTTTTCATCATCATACCTAGCTAGGTCTACCACTCTATCTAGATGGATAAATTTAGCATCAATAAAGCCTTCCTCTTTTTGTGGAATAGTATCCATATTTTTCGCTTGCATTAAATACCAAAAAACTGTTTTATGAACTGCTCTATTTTCATCCCAGTTTTCTTTGAATGTATAGTGTATTTCACCTAAATATTTCAATATATCTGCTTTTACTCCAGTTTCTTCACTTACTTCACGTAACGCTGCCTCTTGGTTATTTTCCCCTTCTTCTACTTTTCCTTTGGGTAGCACCCAATCTCCATTGAACTTCCTTAGTAAAAGAATCGTATTGCCAAACAGGACCACACCACCAGCACTAACCTCTTCTCTCATCGATGTTCACTCCTTAAAACTAACATAATGATAAGGATTTCTACACTTTTTTTTAAAATCCTTTTTTACTAACTTTTGTTGTAATTATGATTTAGGGCTAACTCAATAACTATGTTAGATATATATTTTGCATCATGTCTTATATAATTATTTTTTATTTCAATTAAATTTTTTTCTACAGTTTTTATACCCATCTCTTTTAGCTTATCTTTTTGTTTTTTATCTAGTAAAACCTGTTCTGCTCCATCTTGTTTATATAAATCAAGCATTCCTTCTGGCAATATTTCGTTATTTGCTATCACATAATCTATCAAATTATTGTCAGTATGCTTTATTATCGCATTAACATGTTCTAATACATTATATCCTTCTGTTTCCCCTGGCTGAGTCATTATATTTGATATATACACTTTTGGTGCTAGAGAGGCTTTAATAGCGTCTACAACACCATCTACAAGTAGATTTGGTATTATACTCGTATATAAGCTTCCAGGACCCATAATTATAATATCAGCATCATAAATAGATGCAATAACATCTCCTAATGGTTTAACATCTTTAGGATTTAAGAAAATTTCATCAATAGAGCTTTTTTGATTTTTTGATTCTTCAGGTATACTAGATTCACCATTTATTATTTCACCATTTTTTAATTTAGCAACTAAGTTTACATCTTCTAGTGTTACTGGCAAGACCCTACCTGTTATAGCAAAAATCTCACTTAATTTATACACAGCTTTTTCAAAGTTTCCATATAATCCATTCATAGCAGCTAAAAATAGATTTCCAAAGCTTTGGCCTTTTAAAAGTCCTTCTGTAAACCTATATTGCATAACTTCATTCATAGTTGGTTCTATATTTGCAAGTGCTAATAGGCAATTTCTTATATCTCCTGGTGGAAGCATTCCTAAGTCTTCTCTTAATACTCCTGAACCTCCACCATCATCAGCAACAGTGACAATTGCAGTTATATTCTGTGTAGAATGTTTAAGCCCCCTTAGAAACACTGATTGACCAGTTCCTCCACCTATTACTACTACATTGGGGTCTCTATTTTCAATAACAGACCTCTGAAATAACCTTACTTTTTCATTTTTTGCTTTCTTATATATAAATAACGATACAATTAATGCAATCCAACCTAAAATTCCTACAATAATAAGTAATTTAGCCATGTTTGCCTCCATTATCGTAACATAGAGTCTCTGTGTTTTTTTACAACTCTATATCCTTTATTAGATAAATCCTCCGCTATAAGATTTGTTATAGTAACTGACCTATGTCTGCCACCTGTGCATCCCACACCAATTACTAAATGTTGTTTTCCTTCTTCTATATATTGAGGTACTAAGAAATGAATCATATCTAAAAGTTTTACATAAAATTCTTCACTAATTTTAGAATTCATGACATAATCTCTAACTTCTTTATCATCACCAGTTTTAGATCTCAATTCTTCAACATAATAGGGATTAGGAAGAAATCTTACATCGAATACTAAATCTGCGTCAGCAAGTATACCATGTTTAAATCCAAAAGATACTACAGATATAGTTAGATTAGGATTTTCTTCACCAGAAGAGTATATTTTCTTTATTTCTTCCTTAAGGTCTTTCGGTTTCATATTAGTTGTGTCAATTATGCATGTAGAAAATTCCTTTAAAGGCTCCATTATTTTTCTTTCCATTTTTATACCTTCTGGAATTTGCATGTCTTTCGCCAATGGGTGATTTCTTCTTGTCATTTTATATCTCTTTAATAATACATCATCATCACAATCTAAATAAACCATTTCATATTCATAATTTTCTTTTTCCAAGTAGTTTAAACTCTCATGAAGAGCTTCAAAAAACTTTCTTCCTCTTATATCTATACCTAGAGCAACTTTATCAATACTTGAATTTGGTTGATAACATAATTCTGCAAATTTAGTTATCAAAGCAGGAGGTAGATTATCTACACAATAAAATCCCATATCCTCTAAAGCTCTCATTGTTTCACTTTTTCCAGACCCTGAAAGACCTGTAACTATAACAAATTTCATTGCTAACTCCTCCTTTTTATCTTTGGTTATTACAGTATAATATTTTCTACTAATGATATATTCATATTTGAATCATATACAGCTTTCATCGCTCGTTTAAAATCACCCACTCTTTCTGGGCAATGTGCATCTGACCCTATTATAAATTTATTTCCTATTTCTTTTATTTCGTTGATTTGTTTTACATTTAAAAAAGAATGGCTACTATTTATTTCAAGCCTCGTATCTGTCTTTTTTGCTACCTTTGCTATTTCTTCTATATATACATCACCTTTATCACCAGGATGCGTAATTACAAAAATATCATTATTGTTCATTGCATTTATTACAGCTTTTGTATTATACTCTTTTGCTTTTTCAGTTTTAAAAATATAGTTATTACAATGATTTAATAAACTTCCAAATGATGTGGGAGTAGAACCAAAATGGTATCCAGCCATAATATAGTCAAGTTCTTTTATAAATTTGTCATCCATATCTATATTACCTTTATCATCTAATATGTTACACTCCATACCCAAAAGTATATTTATATCACTATATTTATCATTCAAAGAATTTACTTCTTCTCTCATTTTATGAATATCTTTCGTCTTTACACCATATGCAATATGTTTGTAACTATGGTCTGATATTCCTATTGTCTTTATCCCTTTAGAAATGGCCACCTTTACATTATCTTCAATAGTTCCCTTACCATGACTATATAATGTATGTGTATGATAATCAGCCAATATTTTCATTTGTTAATCCTCTCCAAGTATTTTGACTTCTTCTTCCAACATAACTCCAAACTTGGCATATACAGCACTTTTTATAACATATATTAAATCTAAAATATCTTTAGCACTTGCTTCTCCTAAATTAACCACAAATCCACAATGCTTATCAGATACTTGAGCACCTCTCAAAGTAAGTCCTCTTAGTCCAGTTTCTTCTATTAACTTCCCTGCAAAATATCCTGTTGGTCTTTTAAATGTACTTCCTGCACTAGCAAAATTTAATGGTTGCTTAGTTGTTCTTCTTGTTGTTAAGTCATCCATTAAACTTTTTATTTCATCATAATTTCCTTTTTGCAAATCTATTTCTGCTGATAAAGCTATATATCCATTTTTCGCTATTATACTTTTTCTATACCCAAATTCCATCTGTTCATTTGACAGTTCAAAGATATTTCCTTCCATATCTATTAATCTTACTGATTTTACTATATCTTTCATTTCACCACCATATGCTCCTGCATTCATGGCTAATGCTCCACCTAATGTTCCAGGTATACCTGAGGCAAACTCAAATCCTTTTAATTCGTGTTTTTGAAGAGCTTTACCTAAAACAGATAATAAAGCTCCTGACTGAGCAATTATTTTAGTGTCCTTTATCTCATAAGAATTAAAGTTGTCTGCAAGTTCTATTACTATGCCTCTTATTCCACCATCTTTAATTAGAATATTTGAACCATTTCCAATTATTAAATATGGAATAGATTCTTTTTTCACTAACTGAAGTACATTTTTTAACTGCTCTTCAGTTCTAGGTCTAACCAATATATCTGCTGGTCCTCCCACTCTAAATGAGATATGTTTTTTCATAGGTTCATCTATTTTTATATCATCTTTGCTTAATATATTTAATAAATTTTCATATATATCTTGATTATTCATTGTATTTCCTCCCAAATTATACTAAACTTCAGTTGTCATTATTATCTAAATTATATTAATATATAGTATTAACTATATTCAATAATATATGATTTTGCTTATCATACAGATTTCATATTTTTAAGTTTTTTAATTCCAAACTATATTCAATAAATATATAATAAAGTAAAAAAAAAAAAATAACAACATATAAAAGAACATAAATAATTTAAAAAAAGCATCAATATCGCTGATATCAATGCTTTAAAAGGCTATTTAATTCGTATTATTTATCTAACTATTTTTCACATAGCAAAGATAATAAATTCCCCCAACTATTATAGAACCTCCAACTACATTTCCAAGCGTTACAAATACCAAATTAGTTATTAATTGAACCATAGTAATGTCTGCTCCTAATACCATTCCCATTGGTATAAAAAACATATTTGCAACACTATGTTGGAATCCACATAACACAAATAACATTATTACTGCCCAACATGAAGCTAACTTAGATACTATGTCTTGAGATGCTGTAGCCATCCATACAGCTAAAACGACTAAAATGTTACAAAGTATTGCTTTTAAAAACATTGAAACTATCGTTGAATTAACTTTAGCTTCTGCTACAGCTATTGCTTTTGTAGCTGCATCCCCTGTTAATGTAGAAGAATAGTATACAAGCGCCACTAAAAGGAGTGAACCTACTAGATTTGCAAAATAAACTAGTCCCCAGTTTCTTAGCATTTTTCCTAATGTTATTTTTTTGTCCATAAGTGGAATAAGCATTAAAGTATTTCCTGTGAATAACTCTGCCCCTGCTACCACTACAAGCATAAGACCTACTGGAAATACCATAGCACTTAAAAAGCTAGCTACTCCTGGGTCTATTTTGCCAAAAGTTTGACTAACTATCATGCTTCCCAATGCCCCAAAACCTATAAATGCTCCTCCAAATAAACCTAATAAAATTGCATTTTGTGTTGAAATGTTTGCTTTTTTAATGCCTGCACTTATAGTTGCTTGTGCAGTTTCCCCAGGTGTCAAGAATCCTTTACTCATAAATCCTTCCCCCTTAAAAATTATACTTTTCCTTGTCTTTTTATGGCAATAATTATATAATAACAATATGATATATAATAAATTTTATTAATATAAAAAATATTCTATATGCTTATATATAC